>JAWVZW010000098.1:0-7192 GCA_033721975.1 Balneolaceae bacterium | reverse complement strand
GGAGATGACCGTTCTGCTCGGCGGCATGCGGGTGCTCGATACCAATTATGACGGGTCCAGCCACGGTGTATTCACCGACCGGCCGGGAACCCTGTCGAATGATTACTTTGCGAACCTTCTCGATCTGGAAACGACCTGGAAGGCCAAAAGTGAAGACCGTAAGGTTTTTGAAGGCCATGATCGTAATTCCGGTGACATGAAATGGACCGGTACTCGTGCCGATCTTATTCACGGATCCAACTCTGAACTGCGTGCCGTTGCGGAAGTGTATGCCGCATCCGACGCCCGTGAGAAGTTTGTGAAGGACTTCGTCGCAGCCTGGGACAAGGTGATGAACCTGGACCGGTTTGAGATGAAATAGCTGATGAGTTATGAGTTGATGATTCGGAATTCCGAATCGTGATAAAAACTGAAAAGGCAGCCTCGGATTGAATCGAGGCTGCCTTTTTTATTTCAATAAAGTATCATTAAAGGGTTTCGCGTAGTCTATTAGAGACTACTGCCAGCTCCAGGCCAGGATCCGCATCCGACCATAAATCAAGCAGCTGATCCAGCTTTTGAATAGCCTGGTTTTGTTGCCCGAGCATCGCATGGGCATCTGCGCAATAATAAAATGCCCACAGCCAGTCCGTCTGTCGTTCCAGCCCAAATTGTGAATTTTCCAGAATGGTACTGTAAAGTTCAGTCGATTCCTCATAATTACCTGCCAGGTAATGGGTTAATGCAAGACTGAATTTCGCATCCTCATTCCCGTTGATACTGATTGATTGCGTAAAATTTTGGATAGCTATTGAATATTGACCATTAGCCAGTTCAATTTCTCCTTCAAGGAAAAGGCGTAAACTGCGATCGTACGGCAAATCCGGATCGGTTATCTCTTTAATAACGTCAAGTCCGGCAAGTGCCTCTTCCATATATCCCGCTCTTGCAAATAGCAAAGGTATATATCTGTAAAGCCAGGCCTGTGGGCTTATTGCCTCTAATAGCTGATGCGCACTTTCCAGCTCTTCTTTCATCTCTTCCGGACTTTCGGAGTCTAGGTGCAGAATGGCCAGATTTATTCTGTCCCGGGCTTCGCTGATTGGGATGTCATTGGCCTGATCTCCAAGTATGGCATCATTTAACTTGATTTGGGCTTCTCGATATTTACCCTCATACATATCCAAAAGTGCGAGTGACCGTAAGCCCCTGGCCCGATTCCCGGTGTCAAGAAGCTGATTGTATACGGCTCTCGCCTCATCAATCATATTGTTTCGGGCAAGAGCCACTCCATACTCATGCATGATCGTTGGGCTCGAATAGAAATCGGGATTTATGCTAAATGCTTTGTTGTAATTTTCTATCGCGAGCGGGTAATTATTGGCTATTAAATGAGAGGTAGCAATATTTATGATTGTTCCGGCTTCATCTGGAATAATATCAAGAACCTTTTCAAATTCAGTAATTGCCATCTCGGGCCGTTCACTGGTCATGTATATTCTGGCCAGATTAAAGCGCACTCTCCAGTCATCGGGATAGGAGTCAAGATAGAGCCTGTACAGCTCCTCAGCCTCCTCGGTATTTCCCAGAAAGCGCTGGTAAGAAGCACGAATAAACAGTCGTTCTCTTTCTGAAGCACTCTCTGAATACTGTATTGCTTTTTCAAAATGATTCCGGCCTTTCACTCTGTCATTATAAATATAACTGGAGTATTGTATGCCAAGAGAAGTATGTGCGCTGGCAAATGTTGAGTCATGCTCGAGAGCAAGATGCTGAAGGCGTGTCGCTTCTTCATAATTTCCCTCTCCCCAATTATAAACTCCATCACTGTAGTACTTGAGTGCCTGAAGCGAGGGTGTTGTGACTCTGAAAATTTCCCTGCTGGTAGTTTGAACAGATAATAGGGACTCCCCAAGATCTGTTCTGATATCACGGATAATGTCATCCAGTGCGGGGAGGATTTCATTTTCATTTGATACGTTCTCAACGTAGGATCGCACGGTGAGAGATGAAGCCGGATCAATCAGTCGTACACTTAACTGATACATGTCGCCGACTCTGGAAATTTGCGGTAAAACCAGGCCATTTATTCCCTCTCTGATGCAAATTTCGATACCAAGGTTTTCATCAATTTCAATTGGTTCTTCAACTTCCATTCTTTTCAAGACAGCGGATAATTGCTGGTCCGGGAATATGTTTATATGCATGGATTGACCGAGACTTGCTTCCAGTGCTGTATCCAGAGAGCGCGTGAAAAGTTCATTGCCGGTCTCATTTTTAAAATCTGCAATCAGTACCCAGTCTCGTTCCTCAAAAGGAATGACGGGACTGCTTCCCAGAATCCAGACCAGGCTGAACGCTACCAGGGCAGTTGCAATGAAAGAAGAGATAATCGGGACGGGTTTGGCCAGTTTTTCAAACATTCCGGATCCGCCGGTATGTTTGTGAGTTGACCTGGCGGGTGTTGAAGTTACTTCTAACAAATCGGCTTCCAACTCTTTAATCGACGGGTATCTGGAATCCCGGTCTTTCTGAAGGCATTTGAACACGATCTTCTCAACAGGTTCAGAAATTTCCGGCCGGAGTTGGCTTATCGACTTCGGTTCTTCATTCAGAATCCTGTATATCATGGCCTGATCATACTCTGCGAAAAACGGATGATCTCCGCTGAGAAGTTCGTAGAGAACCACGCCGAGCGACCAGATGTCTGTTCGATTGTCCAGATCATCACCCCGTGCCTGTTCCGGCGACATGTAGAGTACCGTGCCAATTGTTGCACCTTCCTGAGTTAATTGGGTTACATCCCTGCTGCGGGCCAGGCCGAAGTCCATAATGATAACCCTGCCCTGTTCCGTTACGAACAGGTTACTGCATTTAATGTCCCTGTGAATGATTCCCTTTCTGTGGGCGGCTTTGAGACCCTTACAAACCTGTAGAACAATATCCAGGGCTTTATCCTGTTCCAGTGGACCTGACTGCACCAGCTCATTCAGTGTTTTCCCTTCATAGGCGGGCATCACCATGTAGAGCTGGCCATCCGGTGTCTCCGAAATTTCATGAATCGTGCAGATATTCGGATGATCAATCGCGGAGGCCGCCCGTGCTTCCTGAAGAAAACGTTTCTTATCGTGCTTGCTCTGGGCGATGTGGTCCAGCAAAAATTTCAGCGCCACTTCCCGATCCAGTTTGGTATCATGCGCTTTATAGACAACGCCCATTCCTCCTTCGCCAAGCTTTTCGAGGATTTTGTAGTGGGATATGGTTGTACCTATGTCCATGATTATGACCTATTCATCCAAGCTGGTGAGGATGGGTCAGCCCTCACCGAGCTTTTCGGAAATCTTGTTACCGGTCATGTTTATTCAGCTTGTGTCTGAATTTTTCAGATTCGATTGCCGGAATTCATTACGGTTTTCTGCATAATGCCAGGGCAGTCATATCATCAAAAAGTGACTCGCTACCCATATGCGAAAAACAATCATTAAAAATGGTTTCAATCAGCGATTGAGGCTCATGAAGTTCTTCTCCGGCCGAGAATAATTGTGATTGAAGCCTGGGTTCTCCAAAGGGTTCTTCATTCGCATTTACACAATCGGTGATACCGTCGGAGTAAACAAAGATGGCAGTTCCCGGAGTTATTTTAATGGCATTATCCTCATACTCACTCGATTCAAGTACGCCAAGAGGGAGACCGTTGGCAATCAGCCTGTCGGTTGATCCATCCGGTTTTAGGAGAAACGGATATTCGTGCCCGGCACTGGAAAAACGAAACGTATGGTTTTTGGTATTCAGGAAACCCAGAAAAAGCGTTGCAAATTTTTCGGGGCTGGTATTGTAAAACAGCTGGGTGTTGGCATGTTTCAGAATCTCGGAGGGACTTTGCAGATGAATTGCCTGCCCGCGCAGGATGGCCTGCAGATTAGACATGAGCAGTGACGCCGCAATTCCCTTACCGCTAATGTCACCGAGACACACAATCCATTCCTCTTCAGAAACCTTGATAAAATCAAAATAATCTCCGCCAACCATCTTTGCCGTCAGGTTGTGTCCGCACATTCTGTAATCTTCCAATTCAGGAGGTGCAGAAGGGAGCATTGCTTTTTGAATGGCCGAAGCCATCTCCATTTCTGTTCGAATTTCATTCAGTTCCTTCTCCTCTTCATATAGTCTTGCATTTTCTATTACCTGGGCAGACTGTGAGGCAATAATGGAGAGCAATCTCTTGTCTGATTCATCAAATCCCTCGCTGTTTTTCTTGTTGTATAGCGTCAGGATTCCAATCAGATTGGATTTTACCATTAGAGGAGCACAAACCAGTGACCGTACGTTCTCCCCCCATTTTACGTGCCGGAAACGGGTATCATTCTCAGGGTCATTGATCAGTAGAGGCTTTTTGTTGATTTGCATCCATCCCAGCAGATTTTGATTCAGGTGAACCGGAGAACGAAGACCCGAGTGATCGATACTTCTCACCAGGGTATGGGAGGGATCGGAGCGATTTTCTGCGACCAGCGATATATCGCCCTGCTCTGCTTGGATAGCCTTAATAGAGCGTGAAATGATATTGCGGATGATTTTTTCACTGTCCAGGCTGCCACTGATGGCCTGTGAAAGTTCATTTATGATAGAAAGCTCTCCGACCGCTTTTTTCAGTCTGTTGTTTTCATCAACTAATTGATCATATGTAAGATCTGAATCATCCATAGGGTTGTTGTCTGGATATGCCGCAACCCAAAGCATATGTTAGAAAACCTGGCCCCTGCTTCATAACCCTTTTTTTAAAAAAGACTGAGACTCTTGCGGAGGAAAGAGACGAGATTATAAAGAAGAGTAAAAATATCTCTACCTATCTGTTATTTACTTAAAAAAGTATAGAGGGGCAAATAGGGGGGCGAATTATTAACAGAATGAATATTGATCTCTGATTGGATATATACGATCTCAGAAGGATTCTTTCTTTGAGTATTGAAACGTCAAACGTCAGATGTCAGACGTGAGACGGTCATGTTCTCATGGCTGCAAATTTCACAAATCACAATTCACAAATCACAAACCACAATTCGCCAGTCGCCAATCACTAGTCACAAATCGCCAGTCACTAGTCCTCAATCCACTCATCTTCACTAACCGGTCCCAGTTTACCCTCTGCTTGTTGGAGCAGTTCATCAGAATTGAATACATTTCCTTCCCTAATAACAGTATGAACCGTTCGTGTTCGGCGGATGTCTTCAATCGGGTTTCCATCCATGATAATCAGGTCAGCCAGCTTGCCGGTTTCGATGGATCCGATTTGATCTTCCAGACCTATGGCTCTGGCCGCATTGAGTGTTGCGATGGCGAGGACATCTGCATTTGGAATACCGGCATCTGATAGGATCTGTAGTTCGCGGTGGACGAAGAAACCGTTGAAATAAGGTCCAAGCGAGCTGTCCAGGTAAAGGGGGCGATCGGTGCCAAGAGATATGAGTCCGCCTTTGTCAAAGTATTCTTTAATGAGAGCTTTTTTGATGTTGTATACTGCCGCAATCGTACCGTCTGTTTCGGGTTCTTCAAAATCCTCAAACAGCTGTTGAGAAAAGGGTGTAAGATAAACGGATTCATCAACCCAACTGTCAAAAGCAGGGTCACTGCTTCCAGACCAGGCTCCGAAAGTGCCCATCGTCGCGTTGAAATAGACATCGTTTTCAATAAATGTCTCCATGATTTCATCGAATGCGGGGTGATCGGGATCCAGCTGTTCCATTCCGTTATAGGCGTGAACGGAATCGGGGAGAGCACTCCCGCCCAGAAAATGTTCAACACGGTCAATTCCCAATGCAATTGCCTGATCCGATCGTACCGTGTTATTCCAGCCTGAATTGAGGTGTGCGGTAACAGTTAAGCCATGGTAATGAGCCCGCTCAATCAGATATTGCAAATGGTCATGACCGATGGTTTTCGCTTTAAATCCTCCCACGCCTTTTTCAGTCCATTCGTCCACAATTCCGTAAATATCCTCCCGAGTATACTCCGGATTCCAATCAGGATTGGCTCTGCCAAAATATGGACCGGAATTCAGGATCCGGGGACCAATGGACCGGCCTGAGGCGACATTCTCTTTAAATAGCAGAACTTTTTCAGGTTCTACATCGCCGGCTGTAAAGATGGTGGTTACACCGTTAGCCAGCAGTAGTTTGGGCGTTGCTGTTGTATCATCACGGGTGATACCCCTGTATTCCATCTTCAAATGTGCATGTAGGTCTATGAAACCCGGAAGAATATGGTCACCCGTATCAAGTTCCAGAACTCTGATTGTGCCATCTGCAGCGGTTTTTTCAATGGCAGAAATCCTGCCATCCAGAATCAGAATGTCCGGATTTTCAACGACCTCACCGGTTTCTGGATGAACGATGGAGCCACCACGAACAATAAGATCCTGAGCCTGGGTAACAGAGGATGAACTCAGATACAAAATAGTGCTGAAAATGATGCAGCAGATTGATTTCAGGTACTTCTTTTTCATAAAAAATATGAGGTTGAGAACAGGATTAATTGGAAACAACCAATCTTGTCGGGTTTATAAGGCTTATTCCAAACCGGAAAGAGTGTTCATCGCCAAATTACGCAATTCAGGAGCATCCATGCCCGATTCATTGAGATGGGTTATCGCTGATTCAAGGAGTTCCCGGGATCTGAAGCTGTCGCCAAGTTCGGCAGCACATATTCCTAAGTTGACTTGAGTACTGAGGGTAAGGGTATGTGCAGTCCCCAAAATACGGCTGCGCATCTCCAGAGCCTCTCGGAGATGGGGTTCTGCTGCCTCCGGATTGTTATTATGCAGGTAGAGAGAGCCAAGATTATGCAGCGTTTCAGCCATTTCACCATGGCCGATGGGATTTTGCTGCCTGAACCCATAAGCTGCTTCAGTATAATACAACTCAGCCTGACTGAAGTCTTCCATGGTTTCGTACAAAAGACCCAGCAGACGCTTTGTGTCGAAAGTGAGCTGGTGATTCTCGCCCAGCGACGTTTCGCGCAGGCTTAAAGCTTGCAGTAATGCATTCTCTGCGCTTTCCAAATCACCGGTCCTTCGATAAAGATTCCCCAGATGCGCATAGCTGGATGCAATATCCGGATGATCCGGACTCAGAAGGGCCGCCCGTGCATCCAAAGCCTGTTCATAATATCCCACGGCCTCATCCATTTTATTTACGGTCATCAGAATAGCTCCCAG
>JAWVZW010000097.1:0-7210 GCA_033721975.1 Balneolaceae bacterium | reverse complement strand
GCATCCAGCACAGTGATCTTTTCAGCTGAACCGTCATAAACCATGATCGAATCTCCGTTCAGCTGTATCCCATCAATTTGAAGAAATTCACCCTCCTTTGTCCCGTACCCACCAAATGTCTCCAGGCGATTGCCGTTTCTGTCAAATCGGATCACTTCCCTCCTGTTCCAGGCTTCCCCGGCAATAAAAACAGTTCCGTTAGGGCTCACCGCAATATCCTTTACGCGGTCGATCAGCAAGGAGTCTCTGTAGGTCAGATCTTCTTCTAATTTGATAATCTTACCGGATTCCAGCGGGTCATTGAATATGATGAGGGAATCCCTGTTGCTGATATGAGGCGGCAGATTGGAATGGGCACCATTGCTGCAACCAAAAATAGACGATAAACACAGAAAAACGATGATGACCGGAAGATGAAACGGGGACTTCAAAATACGATAGGTTTATTGCTCCAGGTATTCACATTATACCCTGACAGGCCGGAATTCAGATGAATATTGCAGGATCTTATCTTTTTGTTACTGTTACACTTCAAATTTGAATTAGCTCTCTGTCTTCCTATCAATCATTCTTCCAACTTTTGTTGATTGCATTTTGAAGGGTCTCATACCCGATATGTCCATGCGAGAGGTCCATTACGGTTATACCGTCATTGATCAGTATTACCTGTGGTGATTCATGTCGAACGGAAGTCATCTCTGCGACGTGAGATGAAATATCCCTGTTGTGTATCACATCCAGAAATATGTATCGGAGCCGGTCGCCAAACTCCCTCATGATCTTTTCAGCAACACGCATCGTCATTAAGCAGGTTGCACAGCGATTGCTGTGTTTATACACCAGTACAAGCTTATCACTTGTTTCCAGAATCCGTGACAATTCATCCTTGTTATCCGGATAAACCCATAATGAGTCTGAATCTGATTCCGGGTGGTCAGCAAAGCTTTTCTTCAACCGGTTCAGCAAGCTCACTGCTTGTCACCCAGGCAAATGCCTATTTCCCGGGCAGTCAGAATGGTGTCGCTCTCGAGGGAGACATTCTTGATCTTTCCGGCAACATTCTCCAGTGGTATCCGGCGGATACTATTTTGCTGCATAACGATCATCTTGTTAAAGTCCTGATCATCCAGAGCCCTGATGGCTGCTGCACCAAAACGTAGAGATATCAGCCGATCGTATGTGGATGGCGTTCCTCCCCGCTGCAGATGTCCCAACACAAGAGACCTCGACTCCTTACCCGTTTTTTCAGAGAGAACCTCTTCAAGGTACTCACCGATGCCTCCAAGCTGTTCAGACTGACCGGGCTCCTTATCCTTCACAAAACGGTCTCCGTCTTCTTCCACCGCTCCTTCTGCAGCAACGATGATGGAATAGGTATCGCCGTTCTTCTCCCGTTCCATTATTTTGTCAGCAATGGCATCAATGTTAAAATTGATTTCAGGAATCAGAATAACGTCAGCCGAAGCGGAAAGCCCAGAGTGGAGGGCAATCCAACCGGCATAGCGTCCCATTACTTCAACGATCATAATCCTCTGATGAGAACTTGCCGTGGTTCTGATTCTGTCAATGGCATCCGTAGCGGTGGTAACGGCTGTATCAAATCCCAAAGATACATCACAATCCCAGATGTCATTATCGATGGTTTTCGGTACTCCAACTACATTGATCCCTTTTTTCGAAAGCTTATGTGCTATGTGCATGGAGCCGTCACCGCCGATAGCAACCAGGGCATCAATACTATACTTTTCAAACTCTTCGGCCACATAATCGGATCGATCTTCAAGACGCCAGGATCCGTCTTTATTCTGCACCGGTACCTCGAATGGATTTGCCTTATTTGCCGAGCCAAGTATGGTTCCTCCCATCATTGTAATGCCCCTTACCTTCTCCGCAGTAAGCTTAATAAAGGGCTCCTCTGTATAAATGGAACCATAACCGTTTAAAATACCCATTACTTCCCAGCCGCGGCGAAGTGCTGATAACGTAGCCGATCGTATTGCCGCGTTCAACCCCGGTGCGTCTCCCCCTCCTGTATTGATTGCAATCCTCATACTGCTACCCTGTCATTCAGTGTCATACCTTCCAGAGCGAGTGCGTCATCCAGTTTTTCAAGGCCCAGCCCTTTTCGCAGAAGTTCGGGCGAGCTTCCGGTCAAATCCAGAATCGAGGTCTCTTCTGATGGCAGAGGTTCCTGGTCATCCACTATGGCATCCACCATATTTTCAAAGCGGCTCAAAAACATTTCACGATCTCCGTCTGACGGACTTGCATGCTCCACATCCGGGATTTTTGCGGTTGTAGCAAGAACCGGCCGACCCAGTTCATCTATCAACTCCAGGCATACGGCATGATCAGGCACCCGAATCCCTACCGTTCTTTTTTTGGGATGAGTGAGAAGCCTTGGCACTTCGCGGGTAGCCGGTAAAATAAATGTAAAAGTCCCCGGAATAAGCCTTTTAATCAGTTTAAAATTATCGTCAGAGAGGTTTGCAAAAGTGGATACATGCTGGAGGCTCTGACACATAACCGTCAGATGGCTTTTTTTATCCATTCTGCGGATTTGGCGGATCCGGTCAATCCCTTTTTTATTCTGGTAGTCACAGACCAATGCGTATTGACTATCGGTCGGAATTACAGCGACTCCCCCATTGAGCAGAATATCCGTCAGTTCAAAAATTTTCTTTTTATGCGGTGAACCCGGATGAAGTTTAATGCGGTGCGCCATATGAATTTGTTTGTGTGATTGTTTATTTCTTTTGCTTCCGTAAATAATGAACTTATCTAATGAACCTCAATTGCAATCTTACTTTGTCCGAAACTGCCTACTAACCGGACATCCTGAGACTTCCATGTGATTGTTCAACGAATGATCTTTATAATTTGTTGGACATATGAGAATCACAAATCAATCAAACCAGATCTTTTTATATGGATACGAAAACAAAAGCATGGTGGCTGGGGCATTCAGCATTTCGCCTAGAATCTCCCACGGGAAAAGTAATTTATATTGATCCGTTCTTAACGGATAATCCAACCACACCCGACGACCTTAAAAACCCCGACGATGTGGATTATATTTTGCTTACTCACGGCCATGAAGATCACGTTGGTGATACGCTTGACCTTGCATCTAAAACAGGCTGCACTGTAGTAGCCCAGGTTGAACTTTCACATCTACTCAAAAAGAAAGGGCTGAGCGATGATCAGCGCATTGAGTTTAATAAGGGCGGAACCGTCCATTTCGACGATTTTTCAGTCACCCTTGTGAACGCGAACCATTCTTCCTCATTTGGCGGTGAATATGCAGGTGAAGCCGGCGGTATTGTGGTTTCATTTGAAGATGATATCTGTTTTTACCATCTGGGTGATACAAATATCTTCTCCGATCTGGAAATCTATGGTGAAATCTATCAGCCGCATGTGGTTGCCGTTCCCATTGGGGACCATTATACGATGGGTCCGCAGGAAGCGGCAATATGCTGTGAGATGATCGGAGCTAAAATCGCAGTTCCTATCCATTACAATACATTTCCCGTGTTGACGGGCAAGCCGGAAGATTTCAAATCTTTCACTGAAGAGTATTGTGATACCGAGGTTTGGATTCCTGAACCCGGCGATCAGTTTTTGGGTGAGTCCTGAGATAACTCATTCATCACAAATTCTGTAGAACAAAAAAGGCCGTTTTCACGAAAGAATGAAAACGGCCTTTTCTTTTTCAGAATTGGATTTCTCCCCGGCTATCTATTCTTATGCTTACTTACTTATCTGACGGCGCATTCCAGTCCGGATGTATTCTCACGCTGCTTTAGTCGTTCAATCGTATAGGCAACATTATAGGCGTGTGTCCATCCATAAATGCGAAGGCCGCCTGTAAATGTCCATATCGGGCTTCCACCCCTGAACGAAGGACCTTCACCCTGACCCGGCAAATTGCTTGCGTTCTCGAGTGCATCAGCAAGCTCACCCTGAGTCGAGTAGCTTTCAAACGGTTCCGGGAGTTCATCCATCACCAAATTGCCAGAGCGCCGGCATGCTTCCAAAAAGTACCTGTCTTCACCGGTCAGATCATATCCCAGAAGAAGCATATGTATGCTTGAGAGATACGATTCCATATCGTGGTCAAGGGGTGGATTGTAATACATACTTCTTGCATGAGTAATAAGAGCACGCTCCACTTCCGGACGGTCCCCAAATTGAAGATACCTGGTGAGCCCGTGTGAAATATAGTTCTGAGAATATCCGTAACGATCGATATTGGCCCTTCCTCCCTGTTCCCGCTGAAGTTTCAGAAAGATGTCTACCCTGTCGTTGAGCTCATCACCATATACCTCATCCTTGGTAGCATCATAAATTTCTGCAAGGTTCCAGAGTGAGAGATACAAACGGCGTCCGGTCAGGCCGTGACCGCCAAAAATCCTTCGCACGTAGTAGTCACCCGTCATTTTGGCTACATCAAGACCGCGATGGTATCCATCCAGATAATAAGAAGCAATCCACCCGGGTACCCACACGTGGGCAGATAGCATGGAGATCCATTGCTGACCGGCGTGGCGCCTTCCCATTCCCACATAGGGCCAGATATCATCCTGCGCCACATGATCAAACCAGTCGAGCGAGCGGTTCGTGTCGCCGCGATAGTCGAGGGGTCTTGGCCAGTGGGTATTATCGATATCCATTGTGTGACGGCTCGCATCCCGGGCCATATTATAGTAATCCGGGTTCCCGCTTCTCATAAAATTGAACCACCACTGGAAGTCCTGAGCGGGTTCATTGTTGGCCCATTGGTACCAGTTGTAATTGAAGAAATAGTTTTTGACATCCCCATACTCAAAAGTACCATACCAGGGCTCCCAATCACGATTGAACAGCATCCACTTCATCTTGTACTCAACGCTTCGCTCCAGACCCCCGAATTCGTGGTCGGTTCCGGAAAAGCTTCCATAGACGCCTGAATTACTATACCATTCGGCACCTGCGTGCGCTACGGGCGGATTCAATACCAGATTCAGTGAACTTCGGATTGCCTGCTCATCCGCATTGCCATCCTGAAAGCTAAGCACCAGTTCTGTGGTTTTAGTCAATCCACGGGCAAAATTCCCTACCATGCCTCCATCCTGCTGCGTATCGGCCCGCTCAAATCCCATAGGTATTTCCTTGGGCGACCATGAGTACGCATTCAGCACATTTCGATCAGTGTCGATTGCCAGTTCATTCGGGTACTCCTCCAGCATGTTACGAAGAGCAATACTCACGGTACGGCTGCCATCGGATAGCGAGATCCATCCCTCAGATTTTTCCGATTCACCCAATACTTCGTCAGCTGAGACTCTTGCTACAAATCCTTCGTCAATACGCTCGTCACGGCTTGATTCTGTTACAGGCGGAAGTCTCTTGGGATCCGGACCCGTTTGAAACAGGGAAGCTTTTTCTCCCTGTTCGAGGTTATGTTCAATAAGATTTGGCGGGCCATCTTCCCACCAGACCCCATCTACTAGAGCAGTTTTAAACGACTGGGTATCGTCAAGGTGGTATTGAAGACCAAAGCCCATTTGCCGGATTCTGTCATTCGGCTGGGTCAGTCCTTCGTCCCGGCTTCTGATTTCTTCATCAACAAGAAGCTCAGTCTGTGTGGCAATGTCCTCATGCTGTCTTCCGTACAGAGGGCTGCTCTTATCGGGCTTCCCGGTATACGTTACCGTGTGCAGTACTTTAACATACGATTTGCCGGCATAGGCGTGAATGTAGGTGATAAAGGGGGCATTCTCATGTCCATCCCTCTCATATTCATACTCACCTTCCACCCTGAGAATGGCGTGCATCGGACCTGAACCTTTTTCAATAAAATGCTGATGAACCACAGCACGGGAGGTATCCACGCCCGCATCATCCAAAAGATCCAAAAAAGTACCTCTGCCTTCCAGTCCCGTTGCAATGGTATGTTCATCCTCAAACCCGTTCATTGCACTATTGAACTGTATTCTGTCAATAAATCCGGAGGGATTCCGCTTATCCACCCTGATGTAAAGCGGTCCGGTATTGATCTCCGCAAAACCATTATCACGCTGGTTATTCTTGAAAACAATCGGATTTTCAACAAACACGCTCTGACGCACATTTTCACCATACTCAATGGTATACTCTTCAGAATCGTCAGTAAAAAAGAATACCCACAACCATTTGATACTTGCAGGGTCGGCCGGTCCCCAGGATGTCACTTCTGTTTTTTGGGATGCGATCTCTTCGCCCCTGGCATTCAGCACCCTAACGTGATCCGGTGAATGCAGTACGCCTTTTGGAAAAGGAAGTCCGAATTTGACCGGTGTGCCGGGCTCTGCCTGCTGAACCGTGACTGTTACAGTGCCGTTTGTGCTGGCTGTGCTGCTGCTCCCGATGAAGAGTGCAGCCGCTGCAAGTAGTAAAAGAATCGAAAGAGTTCGAAGATTCATTTTTCAGTATTATTTACATTTACGTAACTGCTGGCACAAAGGGCAGCAGCTCCCAAAACTGCCACGTGCTCAGTTTTTGACACCATGATGTCCACATTTTTTAGCGAGTTTGGATATCCAAAGCTCTTCAGTTCCCGTTCAAAACCATCCTGGAACAGCTCGAAGGTTGAACTAACGGAACCACCCAAAACAATCAGTTCCGGATCAAAGGTATAGAGTACTATTTTGATGGCTTCAGCTACATGTCCGCCAAATTCATAGAACAGTTTTTTGGAAGCAGGGTCATTGTTCTTCGCCCGTTTGTACACATCTTCACCCCGAACTCCCACCAAGCGGCTGAAAAACTGTCCGCTGCAGTAGTGTTCCAGGATCGATTGCTTGTATGGAATCATCCCAAATTCGCCGGCTCCGCAATTTCTGCCTTCATAGATTTTACCGTCAAGAATAATCCCACCGGCGAAGCCCGTTCCGATAATCACGCCAATCATGTCCCGTTTTCCACGGCCATGTCCAAACATAAATTCACCCAGTGCAAAACAGTTGGCATCGTTATTCAGCGAGACGGTTTTACCCGTTTTTTCCTCCAGGAGATCCTTTAAATGGACTTTTTCCCACCCGGGTATATTCTGAACATCATATACGATACCTTCTTCCGAATCCACAACACTTGGCACACCGATGCCGATTTCCTGTGCGCCGCTGTCAACAGATTCTATCATTTCCGTCATTGCATTGATCACAGACATGACTGATTTGTCCTGTGG
>JAWVZW010000096.1:0-7276 GCA_033721975.1 Balneolaceae bacterium | reverse complement strand
TGGCCTCTCTTACGGCATCTACGCCGGTTTTGGTGTGATAGCCTTCTTCTTTGTGAGAAGCTTTGTGAAAGAGACCAAAGGGCGAACACTGGAAGATATGTCCAGGGATGTGAGTTAAGAGACTCATTTTCACCGGATGAATTCTCTTCATCCGGTAAATAACCAATCCCCTGTTCAGATCTGAATGCTGAATGCATAACAGTGTCCCGGTTCACTAAATATTAATCGGATTTTACCCTGTACTCTGCATGGCTGCAGCAACACCATTGATGCTCAGAAATAGTGCCTGTTTAAGCTCTTTTTGATCTTCGGTGCCGGTTGACTTTTCCCATCGCGTAAGCAGTTCAGACTGGATAACGTTCAGGGGATAGGTAAAGACGTTTCTGAAGGCAATGGAATTCTGTATCACCTTTCGGCTGTCGAGAATCTCTTTCTGGCCAGTGATATCCAGGATGATTTTGGTGGATTTATGATAATCCTCCATGATCATATTGTGAATGCGCTGATCCGTATCGGCACTGTATAACTCTGTGGTAAGCACGTGGGTTCTTGCAAGTTCACGCTGTGCATTGTCCACAATGGTTCCAAAGAAACTCCACTCTTTGTACCATCGCTGCATCAGCTCCATAGTATCTGGATACTCTTCTAAAACAGGCTCAAGGGCCGTTCCGAGCCCAAACCAACCGGGCACATTGTATCGTACCTGGGTCCAGCCAAATACCCATGGGATTGCCCGAAGATTTTTAAACTCCAGACCCTGATCACCACCGCGTGATACCGGCCTGGAAGCAATCGGCAGATTCCCGATATGCTCCACGGGTGTTACTTTTTTAAACCATGGCCAGAACTTTTCATCATCGATCAATTTCCTGTAAGCCGCCATGGATCCCTGTGAGATTTGATCCATGATCTCCTCGGTGCGATCGCCTTCCACAATGGGTTTTTGTCCTTCGCCGGCGGTTACGCGGGATACGGCATTAACAATCTGTTCCAGGTGACGCCGCGTAATTTCAGGCAATGAATAGCGGAAAGAGATGATTTCACCCTGCTCCGTAAAACGGATCCGGCCATTATTGCTGATGGAGGGCAGCCCTAGGATGGCTCGGTTGGAACGGCCACCACCGCGTCCTACAGAACCGCCCCGGCCATGGAAAAGCCTGAAATCTACATCAAGGCTGCGCATGGTTTCACCCAGTTCGAGCTGAGCTTTCTGAAGTGCCCAGTTGGCCATCCAGTAACCACCGTCTTTGTTACTGTCGGAGTAGCCCAGCATGATTTCCTGGAAATTATTGCGGGCTTTCACCTGCTCCTTGTAGATGGGGTTTGTGAGGATATTCTGCATCTGATCAGCACTTTCATCCAGATCTTCGATGGTTTCGAAGAGCGGAACAACATCGATCTTGCTGTCTACAGTGCCGTTTTCGAGGCGCCAGAGACCGGTCTCCTTGGCCAGTAGTACTACTTCGAGCATATCACTGACACCATGAGTCATACTGATGATGTAGCTCCCGAAAGAGTTTTCATCGAGCTCCAGCAATTTGTTGATCAGTCTGAAAACATTGATAATCTCTTCGGTAGATTTTTTCAAAGAGGCATTAACCGGAGCCAGTGGCCTGGGATTGCGAAGCTCCTGCATCAGCAGGTCCACTTTCTCATCTTCTGAAAGAGATGCATAGTTATCATGCACATTTGCCGCCTTCAAAAGTTCTGTAACGGCGTCCTCATGACGGCCGCTGTGCTGACGAATATCCAGTGCCGCCAGATGAAAACCGAATGTGTGGACCCTGATTCTAAGATCATTAAAAGCTCCAAAACGGGCCACATCGTCAAGACCGCTCTCTATCAGCGAATCAGCTATCAGCTTCAGATCTTTCTCAAAATCGGAGGCTCTGTAAACGGCAGAATCAATAATTTCCTGTTCGGTTCCGTCAAGCGAATCATAGAGCTTCTCAAGTCTCCGCATGATATGTGTAATCTTTCTGCGATAAGGCTCATTTTTGTAATGACGCTTGTAAACAGGGCTAAGGGGAACCTCCTTTTCATCTTTACTCAGTGAATTGATGAGGGCGTCGGGTACATCCACAAAGTTTCTTGATACGGACAAATACCGGCGAATCATTCTCAGTTCCCTGAGATAGCTGCTGATCGCCACTTTGCGATGCTGAACGAGGGTATCCCAGGTTACGTCTCTGGTAACATTCGGATTTCCATCACGGTCACTTCCGATCCAGGAGCGATAGTGAAGAATGGTGGGGAGATCCGGCGCTCTGCCGTACTGCTGCGAAAAAGCGGATCGAATATCATCATACAGTCTGGGCACGGTTTCCCAGATGGAATTGCTGAAAAAATAGAGCCCGTTTTCAACTTCATCCTCTACGGTAAGCCGTTCTGAGCGTACTTCATCGGTTGTGATCAGTAGCGCAATTTCATTTAAAACATGACTCAGCAGGGCTTCACGCTCATTAGGCGTCAGATTTTGGCTGTGAATATTTCCAATTCCGGAAGTAATCTCTTCCTGTTTGTAGAGAATGCTTCTGCGCCTTGCTTCAGTGGGATGTGCCGTAATGGTTGGCTGGATATCGAGGCTTTTAAACAGACTGAGAGCTTCTTCATAGCTCATTCCCCGCTCTTTAAAGTATAAAAGGGCATCTGCAATGCTTTCAGACCTGGGATTTTCCAGATCGATCTCCCTGGCTCTTTCCCGGTTTACGCGAATAATTTCATGTTGCTCAAGGGAATTTACCAGATGAAAGAAAATGGTGGTCAATCGCAGCAGTGACCGAATCTCATCAAGCTCCATCTCAGCAATACGCTTCTTCAGTTCTTCATTGGCCTGCTCGCCTTTCTCCTCAAATGCACGTGCTGCCAGTTCCGGCAATCGTGCGGAGAGCTCCTGGAGACGTTGATCTCCCCGTTTTTCCAGCTGATTTTCCAGCAGTCCGGTAAGTGAGATTAGTTTTTGAGTAAGAGGCTGGCTGATGTTGGCTTTTTCAGCATAATGCTGAATCGTTGCTTTCCAGGTCATAAAAGAGATCAGGATGTTTAAAAGTGAATGTGTACCCTAAAGAATGTAACGATCACAATGTATGGGTTTTATGAATGCTATGTTTTTTCAGCACCGTTTTGTGTGATTGAACCCATATTTGAAATCTCTATCTTCCATTCATCGGGAAAAAGTGACCGTTCATCGAAAAAATTTCAGGAAGAGAAGTCATCATCGGATACTAGCGGTGAACCGAAATTTAAAATCATTACGATCATGAAGAAAATAACACTGAATCAATGCACACTTCTTTCCATTTTGGCTGTATTGTTACTAACGGGATGCGGCATCCCGTCCGTTCATCCGCTTTATGAACAGGATGACCTGCTGGTAGATGAGAAACTGACAGGTACCTGGGAAAGCGAAAGCGGGGAGTCGACCTACGCTGTGATGTCGGTAAGGGATCTGAAGCAGTTCATTGAAGAAAACGAGGAAGAGATGGCGCTGCCACATGAACCTGTAGTGGTGGATAATGATGGGCGCATGACTGAAATTTCAATGAATGACGATATCAGTGGCTTTTTGGGAGAACTCGAAGAAATGGGCTTTTCAAATCTCTATCTGGTCCAGCAAATTGAAACCCCCGAAAAAGTATATCTGGCCGGCTTAGTTGAAATTAATAATTCCTACTATATCGATTTTACAATCGTGGATATTGGTACGGATGTATTTGAGTTTCCGGTGCATATTTTTCTGAAAGCGAATCTTGCGGGAGACGAGCTTCAGTTTGATTCATTCAGTCAGGAGTGGCTTATGGAGCTGATTAGAAATCGGCAGGTGCGGATCAGTCATGAGATGACTCAATTTGAACGATTTCTGCTCACGGCTAAACCCAGAGAACTTCAGAAATTCGTTGAAAAATATGGTGATATGGAAGAAGGTTTCGGAAATAGTTTTACCTATAGAAAGATCAGCCAGGACGCTAAGTTTAAATTTGAAGAATTAGAAGAAAGCGGCGAAATGATTGAAGAAGATGGAGCCGAAACCGAATAAGAAATACCCGTGAAAAAATTTTTCTCAAACATGTCACAGGTACCCGGGAGGCACTGGATGGAATACGCAGTATTCTGGACAATCTCCGTCTGGTTTCTGGCGTCCTACTTTTCAATGGGGGAAAATATTGAGAGAATTGACCTCATCTACACGCTGCTGTTTCATATCAGCATCTTGTTTGGGGTGTCTGTAAACAGCTTCCTTCTGATCCCCCGGGTTCTTGCAAAGGGAAAAACATTGATTTACATATTGTTGTTTTTTCTTCTCCTTGAGATCTGTATTCAGTTGAACCAGTTCACGTTCACCTGGCTGTCAGACATAATTTTTCCGGATTATTATTTTATCTCTTATTACGAGCGGCTTGATCTCTTCTACTTTATGATCGCTTACCTGGGCATTACATCCCTCATTCAGTTTTCGAGAAGCTGGTTTAAGGAATCTGATGCAAAACGGCGCTTAGCCCAGATAGAACAGGAGAAAACGCGCCATGAATTACAGGCTCTCCGGAGCCAGATTCAGCCCCATTTTCTGTTTAACAGCCTGAATACCATCTATGGGTTAATTCGAAAACAGTCCTCCAAAGCAGAGGATGCGGTTCTGAAACTATCTGAACTTCTGCGCTACACGATCAGGCAGAGCGACCGTGAAGAGGTTCCGCTTACACAGGAGATCGATTATCTGAAGGACTATATCGGGCTTCAGAAAATGCGAATGAATAAACCAGACGGGGTCTCTTTTTCAACTTCCGGAGACCTGGACAGTGTAACGATCATCCCTCTTCTGCTGATCGTTTTTGTAGAAAACGGTTTTAAATATGCTGATCTTGAATCAGGAGAACCGCTCATTTTCTCAATTTCTGTCAAGAATCAGGTGATCCGCTTTTCGATGAGAAATAAGATTGCGGAAGAGAATGCGGTGACAGACCCGGAAGGTGAACGAAACGGAACCGGAATATTGAATGCAAAGAAAAGGCTGGAGCTTCATTATCCCGGCCGGCACCGGCTTCAAATTGATGTCAACGAGAAAGAAAAGACCTACAGTCTTGATCTGATGATACAAACGGAGGCTGCATGAAGTGTCTCATTGTGGATGATGAACCGATAGCACGGGAAATACTGGAAGGGTATATAGATGATACACCGGGATTAACCATCATGGCCAGCTGCAGCTCCGGTATTGGCGCCTTGAAATTTCTCAGGGAGGAGAAGCAAAGACCGGATATCCTTTTTCTGGATGTAAAAATGCCCGGATTGAGCGGGATGGAGCTCCTGCGGACACTGGAACAGCCGCCTGCCGTGATTCTGACGACCGCATTTCCGGATTATGCCCTTGAAGGGTACGATCTGAGTGTGACCGATTATCTGCTGAAACCATTTTCTTTTGAGAGATTTTTAAAAGCTGTTCAGAAGGCTGAAAAGAAAATGAAAGATAATCCTGAAGCCGGCGGTGGTGGAGTTCTGCTGATCAAAGCCGACAAGAAAACATGGCCGGTTAAAACGGATGACATCCTCTTTATTGAATCTGCCGGTGACTATGTGACGGTTCACACATCAGAAAAGAAAATTACCGCATACGGTACGCTGCGGGATATGGAAAATCAGCTGCCGGCTTCGTTTATGAGAGTTCATAAATCCTGGATCGTTTCAATGCGAGCCATTGAATATCTGGAGGGAAATACGCTGATGGTCAAGGGTTCGAGGGTCCCGATTGGAAAGACCTACAGGGATTCCGTTCAGGGGTGGCTGAAGGGCGAGTGATTCAACGATAGCAGCCGGAATACAGGATTCTGCATATCATTCAGGTCTGTTGTTCACCCGGCTTATGGAATCTGTTGCAATTATACCGGAAATCTGATACAGATTTGATCTTTGGATTATTTAAGATGATTCCCGCAAACCGAAAGCAAAGCTTCTACATCTTCATCCGTCAGTTGCAGATACGAAACACTTTGGTATTCAGCCCGGAAGTACATTACGGATAACCGATTTTCAACATGAGGGATGCCGAGTGCATGACCCAATTCATGAGCCAGAATCAGCTTGAGCTGCTGCTGATCGTCAAATTGATAGATATTGATTCGGGGTCTTTCTATGATATTTATATATGAACCTTTCTTAAAAGCAGACCAGGTTTCAAGCAGCCTGTTCTGCCTGTACATCATTTCGTTCATCAGATCAGCCAGCTGATTCAGTTCCCCGGCTAGCCTGATGAGCGTGCCTTCTTCCCTTTCTGCGGTCTTTTCTGCATCATTCAGCAGAGGTCGAATCCTCTCTGCTTCGGATTTATACTGATCAAGGCGTTCCTGTTCTCTGGCTGTACGGGCCCCTGCAGACTGAACCCGTTTAAGAGATTCATTGAAATTGTCGATCGCCTCATTATAGTTATCAAGCCGGTCATGATATACATTCAATGCCTGTTGATACGTAGCCAACTGATTTCGGTAGGATACCTGTTTTGGAAAATATTGAGTCTGTAACGTCCTGATTGAGTCAGCGATCAGTTCTTCCTCGTCAAACTGATTCTGATGGGTGCTGTATATCAGATTGATCTTCAGAATGCTGTCCGATGGGTCAGGTTTAAATGTGAACAGATTCTGACCTGCTGCGTCTGACCAAAGACTAGCGGCTTCCTGTACTATATCCTTCAACTCATCATTTGAGAGGTTATAGCGGGAATCCAATGATCCGATTGTCCAGCTGATAGCTTTGCTGCAGTTGCCCGCCGGTAAATCTTGTGCATACACCAATTCCGCAGTTGGACCTATGATCAGAATCCATGTGAAAGCGGCTGCGTATGAAAAACGGTTATGCATCAAGTACGTCCAATCGGTTTTCCCCAGAATGATTCCGCATGCATTCGGAAGGATAATCATGTATAAGAGCTGCAATGAGCATATGAGCGGTGCAATGTAACTCCTATAAAGATCATCAAAATTACCCGTTGCCGGAACAGCATAAGCAATCCTTTCTGATCAGAGGAAATAGACCGCTGCGAAGATGATGAAGCCCAGCAGAACAAAACTCATGACAACTTCCATTGCCGGACTGTAGCTGGAAGCCTCTTTATCATCCGATGAAAAAGGATTGAGCCAGGTCATTGGATTCCTGAATTTATCTGACATGAAGCCGGCTATGGCTAATGCCGCATTTTCAAACCAGCCGTAAAGTGAATTCGGGAAAGCGACAAACAGCTTGCGGACGACCGGTGCCGGTTTTCTGTAAAACCAGTCGGTATCGAGAG
>JAWVZW010000095.1:0-7296 GCA_033721975.1 Balneolaceae bacterium | reverse complement strand
TCACCCTGAAGCCCAATTCAGTTGGATGACTTTTTGATTAAAGTGTTGATCTTCGTGTTAGATATGCTGAGTTTTGACCCCGAATAAAATGACGTTTATCGGCGTGGATACGCGAAGCGGGTAAGACCGGTCTATCAAATCAGTTATTAGTCCGGTCATCATTCATCCAACAAATGGCTTATTGAAGTGGAAAAGAAAACTATTTTTGAGAATGCATCAGAACTGTTGGCAAGTAGTGGATTTGAGGTCGAAACAGAAGACCGAACACGGCCCTGGGGAGGCTTTTTTGTCATAAAAGAAGATCAGGCACCGACATTCATCCGTGCTTTTTTCCCATCTCTCGATCCATCAGATTTCCGGGAATTTTCAAAATTGAGCCCAAAGTTGCTGATGGTTGCTCCTGGCAAACGCCTGTCCTGGCAATATCACCATCGCCGTTCAGAAATCTGGAGAGTGATACATGGAACAGTGGGCGTCGTGGTAAGTGAAACTGACGAGCAAGGTCCGCTTAAAATTCTGAAGAAACACCAAAGTATCAGCCTTAAAGAGGGAGAACGGCATCGTTTGGTTGGTCTTGAGGAGTGGGCTATCCTGGCGGAAATCTGGCAGCATACAGATCCGGACCATCCGTCGGATGAGGAAGATATCGTCCGGCTTGAAGACGATTTTGGACGATAGCCCGGTAAAAATT
The DNA here is from genome assembly GCA_033721975.1 of Balneolaceae bacterium. Classification (GTDB taxonomy): domain Bacteria; phylum Bacteroidota; class Rhodothermia; order Balneolales; family Balneolaceae; genus Rhodohalobacter. The sequence goes on along the minus strand of JAWVZW010000095.1, from coordinate 6,605 downwards.
TCAGTCCTGAGATCAGCCATTCCAAATGTACGTAAACAGGGGTGCTCTTCGTTAGACATGAACCCATGTAAAAGTGGAATCTGACATCAGGAAAACAGCTCTACATAGATTGAAGTAGTCTTTTTAGATATAAAAATGCATATTAAATAGGGATAAAAGGTGGTCGGATGTCGGGCTGCCTTTCTTTTTAATGAGTATACACGAACTTCAAAGCAGCATTTGAAGTTATGAACGAAACCATCAATAATTCCCTGTAACCTGTTATGGCAAAAGTGGATACAGATATCCGTGAGCAGATTGAGCAGTATGAGCTCGACCGGACTCAGCAGATGGAGCTGACTGAGCTGCTCAAGATGTGCCATAACCGGCTGGAGGAGACCGATGATGAGTTGGTTACCCTCGCATTTAAGTTATGCTGCAAGTCGCATGAGGGTGTAACCCGTGCCTCCGGTGAGCCATATTTTCAGCATCCCGTGGAAGTGGCCAAGATCATGGCTGATGACTTCAACATTGATGATGAATCCGTTGTCGCATCCCTGCTGCATGACACGGTTGAGGATACCTCGGTAACGCTTGAAATGGTGGAAGAGCTTTTTAATCCCACCGTTCGTCATCTTATCGATGGCGTGACAAAGATTACCGGTGTTTTTGAAAGCCGGAATACGGAACAGGCCGAGACATTTATGAAGCTGATTCTCTCCATGGCCGAAGATATCCGTGTGGTATTGATCAAGTTCGCTGACAGGCTTCATAACCTGAGGACCATCAGTCATCTTCCCCGTCAGAAACAGCTCAAGAAAGCTACTGAAACCATGGAGCTGTACGCTCCGCTTGCTCATCGCTTTGGTCTTTTCAAGATCAAGAATGAATTTGAGGATCTCTGCTTTAAAGTGATTGATCCGAACTCTTTCAAATTTATCGTCCGAAAGCTGCGCGAGAAAAAGGAAGCCAGGGAAGAGTTCATCGAAACGTTTATGAATCCGGTTGAAAAAGTTCTGAAAGAGCAGAATTTTTCATTCGAGATCAAGGGCCGGCCGAAGCATATCTATTCGATATACCGAAAGATGCAGGTGCAGCAGAAGCCATTCGAAGAGATCTATGATCTTTTTGCCATCCGTATTATTCTGGAAGATCCCCACACCAAGGAAGATTGCTGGCGCGTCTATTCCATCATAACCGATTGGTACACGCCCATTCCACAGAGATTCCGGGATTTCATCTCCGTTCCCAAAGCAAACGGGTATCAGTCGCTGCATACCACGGTAATTACAAAACAGGGCAGAAAAGTTGAGGTGCAAATCCGTACCCGTAAAATGGACGATATTGCGGAACACGGCCTGGCTGCCCACTGGAAATACAAAGAGGGAGGATCGGGAGGTAGCTCGGAACTCGACAAATTTGTTCACTGGGTGAGGGATGTACTGGATAATCCAAGACCTGAGGCTGCAACGGAGTTTGTGAAGGATTTCCAGCTGAATCTTTACCAGGATGAAATTTACGTATTTACGCCCGACGGTGAACTGAAGACCCTGCCCAAGGGAGCTTCATGTATTGATTTTGCCTTTGAGATTCACAGCGAAATCGGGGAGCGTGCCGTTGCCGCTAAGGTGAACGGCAAGATGGTACCGTTGCGGCAAAAGCTGAGAGTAGGTGATCAGGTCGAGATCATTACGGGAAACAAAATCAATCTCAATGCAGACTGGATTGAGGATGTTGTAACGCATAAGGCCAAGTCGAGACTGCGACAGTTTATAAAACAGAAGGAACGCAAAGTTGCGGATGACGGACGGAAGATCTGGGAAAAGCGCGCTGCGAAAGGAAAAATAGAGGCATCGGATCAGGAAATCACCAAGGTTGCCAAGAAGTTCAAGTTTGAAAATGCCCAGGAGCTCTTTTACGAAATCGGCAACGGAGCGTTTGATGTTCAGGATTTATACGACATTGTCAAAGAACTCAAAAGCAAAGGGCGCATTGAGCGGGAGAAGCTCGATGGTGAAGATCTGACCGAAGAGGAGATTCAGGAAAACTACATCACTTCCGCAAGATCCATCGGCGACGGCAAGGCTCTTCTGGTTGACGGTGAGATGACGGGCGTGAAGTATTCGTATGCAAATTGCTGTAATCCCATACCGGGTGACGATGTAATCGGTTTTATCAGCCGGAACGGTGATGTGAAGGTGCATCGGTCGAACTGCAAAAACGCACATCACCTGATAAGAACGGACAGCGAAAGGATCATCGATGTTACCTGGGCCAAAAATATTGATACCCAGTTCCTGGGTGCCGTAAAAGTGATCGGAGAGGATCGTGTTGGTCTTGTAAACGATTTGACGGAAATTCTAGCCAAGTCATTGAAAACCAACATGAAAAGTATTAATGTAAGCAGCGAAGGCGGAATGTTTGAAGGCATTCTGACGATCTATGTGGATGACCTTAAGCATCTGGAAAAGATCATCAAAAAGCTCGAAAAGGTGGATGGGATCAAAAACGTTATTCGCTACGAATAGCGCACTGATTTTACTCGAGCCTAGTCTTTATGCGTAGGTAAAAATGCCTACAAAAAATGATTGAACCACCTATTTTTATAATCAAATCATTTATTAATAATTGTTTGATATAGGAAGCACGTAAAAATCCGTGCATAGGAGTGACTCATAATATCTAATAGAAAGGTAAAAAGATGGTAACATACACAAAACGCGACATCGTGCGAACTGTGGCAGACAAAATGGATGTGCCACTGAATCAGGCTGAACCCTGGGTGGATTCCGTAATCGATGCTCTCAGATCCAAAATGCTAGCTGCCGACCCAACCTGTCGAATCGAACTCAGGGATTTCGGTGTATTTGAGGTTAAGGAAACCAAAGCGAAACCCAAAGCACGCAATCCAAAAACCAATGAAGTGATTTATGTTCCGGCTCATCGTAAAACACACTTCAAACCCAGTAAGCGACTCAAAAAATTCCTGAAGATTCCTCTCAGTGAGGTCAAAAAAGGAAAATAGCCGGTGAAGTATGGCAGAATTCTTGGGGTGGATGTAGGAAGCAAGCGGGTTGGCATAGCCAGAACAGATTTGCTCAGAACTACTGCAAACCCGCTCGGTACCTATCCTCCCGAGGATTCATTTAATGAGATTGAGAGATTAATAAATGAAGAAGGTCCGGTAATCGGTATTGTCGTGGGATGGCCGCTCACGCCTCAGGGAGGGCCCACGCATGCAACAGAACTGGCAGCCGATTATATACGTCACCTTGAAAAGAAGTACCCCGCCATATCTGTTTATAAAATGGATGAAAGGTACAGTTCGAAGCAGGCTATGGAATTGATGAGGGAGGCCGGAGTACCTAAAAACAGACGTCATAAAAAAGGACGGTTGGATCAGGCTGCCGCAGCCCTTATTTTACAGCAGTTTTTAGAATCATATCCTGAATTGTAGAAATGGCTGTTTTACCTATCGTTACATACAATGATCCGGTTTTGAGAAAACCGGCAGTTTCCATACAAGAAAACAGTGAAGAGCTCCAGACTCTGATATCCGACATGTTTGAAACGATGTATAATTCAAGCGGAGTCGGTCTCGCCGCACCTCAGATCGGTAAATCCATGAATCTGTTTGTGATGGATGCAGATGCGATCACTTCCGAACTGGAGGATGAGGAAGATCTGGGACCCATGGTTATGATTAATCCGGAAATCAAGGAGCTGACCGGCGACAAGGTAAAGATGGAAGAAGGATGCCTCAGCATACCCGATCTTCGGGACGAAATTTCCCGCCCGGAACTTGTAACGGTTAGATATCTTGATAGGGAGTTCAATAAGAAAGAGTTGACGGCATCCGGGTGGGTGTCCAGGGTAATTCAGCATGAGTATGATCACCTGCAGGGTAAGTTGTTTATTGACTATTTAAGCGCATTCCGGCGAAGGCTTCACAAATCAATGCTCAATAAAATTGACTCTGGATTATTGGACGTCGAATACCCGGTGGTTCCCAAAAAGGCCGGCCAGGCGCTATGAACTCCCTGAATATTGTTTTTATGGGGTCGCCCGATTTTGCGGTGCCCTCCCTGGATGTGCTTCATGACTCCCATCACAACATACTGGCCGTAGCCAGCAATCCGGATAAACGAAGAGGCCGGCGGAGTGAGCCTGAGCCTACTGACGTAAAACGGCGTGCACTGGAGCTGGGTTTGCCGGTTATTGACGTGCATGATGTAAAAAGCGATCAGTTTGAGAACGAGCTGAAAAGATTGTCGCCAGACCTTCTGGTTGTTGTGGCGTTCAGGATACTTCCACCTTCTGTACTAAAAATTCCGCGATTGGGGTCGGTCAATCTTCATGCGTCGCTACTTCCCAGGTACAGGGGTGCAGCGCCTATCCATCATGCAATCATGCAGGGTGAAAAAGAGACCGGATGTACGGTTTTCTTTCTGGATGAAAAAGTGGATACGGGTGAAATCATCGGCCGGTTAGCAACGGATATCGGGCCGGATGAGACAACCGGAGATGTATATAACAGGCTAAAACAGCTGGGTTCCGAACTTTTATTGAAATGTATTGATGAGATAGCGGATGGAACAGCGCAGCGAATTCCGCAAGCGCATGAGAATGCCACGCCCGCTCCAAAACTGACCCGATCGAACACGCACATTGATTTCAGCCGATCAAATACGGAGGTTCACAATTTCATCAGAAGCCTGAATCCCTTTCCCGTTGCGTGGTGCAATTATGGTGAACAGAAAATGAATATTTACCTTTCACAGCTGCCGGATCCAGGGATTTCGGTAAAAACCGGACTGAAAGCGGGTGAGCTTGCAGAGGTAGATTCAAGGCTTTTTGCAGGGTGCGGCGAAGGAGTGATTGAACTGCTTGAGGTTCAGCTGCCGGGCACTAAACGTATGACTGGGAGTGAATTCATCAACGGTTATGATCTGGATACACAATTGGCCTGAAATCTTAGTCAAAACATCCCGGAAGAGTAGTTTCCTGCTGGTTTGATTGCTGAACGTGAGTAACAAATAATCCATTAAAGCAGGATAAGATCATCTATAAAATTTCTTTAAAAGGAGTTGGTTTCTATGGCAATAGAGAGTTGATTAAGTGGTATTATTTTGTGATATACCCTTCAACAATTCAGGGCGATCTTTTTAACATTTTTATCTAAACAATTTCGATTTTATGGAACTTCCCCCACTTTTACAGGCCGCAAAAGCCGGCGACATCAAACAAATGAGCGAAATCATTGAGAGCGGAGCTGATATTAATGAAACCCACAAGAATGGTGCTTCAGCTTTGATATACGCAGCCGAAAACGGGCATATGGATGCGGTAAAGTATCTTATTGAACATGGTGCTGATCCAGCCATTCAAACTAAAATGGGCGGTACCGCGCTAAACCGCGCAGCTGAAATCGGCAACACCGAAATGATGAAGTATCTTCTTGAGAAAGGGACTCCCATCGGCGACCTTGCCCTGATCGTGGCTGCGAGGGAAGGAAATCAGGATGCCGTTCGGCTTTTAATTGATGCCGGTGCGGATGTAAATGCGCAGCAGCGGTGGGGACAAACAGCCCTGATGCTGGCAGCCCGTGAAGGACATTCGTCTGTTGTAAAACTGCTTCTGGATTCCGGCGCCAATGTACGATTGCGGGATAAAAACGGCGACTCTGCACTCAATATCGCACTCGACAATGACAATGCGGATATCGCCATGCAGCTGAGGCGTGCAGGAGCCAAGGCCCAGGTGAAAAAAGCTGTCCCACCCGTAGCCGGAGATGATGAGGACGATGACGATGATGATTCGGATGTAGCAGGTTTGGATGACATCATTACGGAAGAAGCCGATGAAGACATTCCTGATGATATGGAGCTGGATGATTAACCCGGCATAGATCGTTTATCTCCTCCGGAATATCGTAATACACCACGTCTGCGGAAGCCGATCTGACAAAAAAGCGCTTTCAATCCCATAAAGGCAATTTTTTGGGGTAAAACCTTCTCCGAATAATGGATAGAGTGCTGTTAAACCATTATTTTGGAAGAAATGTGAAACTGCCGGAAGGCAGATAATTTGAATTTGAAAAGGAGCAAAAAAATATGGCTAAGATAAAAGTAGGTATCAATGGCTTTGGACGAATCGGCCGACTTGTGATGCGGTCCATTCTGAAGTATCAAAGCAATAACATTGAAGTAGTAGGCATCAATGACCTGACTGATGCAAAAACATTGGCTCACCTGTTTAAATATGATACCGCTCAGGGGAAATTTGACGGCGAAGTATATGCCGATGGCAATGATATCGTCATAAATGGAAAGAAAATTGGTGTATCTGCGGAAAGAGATCCTGCCAACCTGAAGTGGGGTGAACGTGGTGCTGAAGTTATCGTTGAATCCACAGGAATATTCAGGAATTCTGAAAAGGCAGGCAAACATATTGAAGCGGGTGCCAAAAAAGTAATCATTTCGGCTCCTGCAAGCGGCAGCGATATTCAGACGATCGTTTTGGGTGTGAATGACTCTGAAATCGATAAATCCAATACCATTTTTTCAAACGCAAGCTGCACCACCAACTGCCTTGCTCCCACGGTGAAGGTACTCGACAGCAACTTT
>JAWVZW010000094.1:0-7381 GCA_033721975.1 Balneolaceae bacterium | reverse complement strand
TTGGCAATCAGGCTGTCGGCGGTCAGAAATGATTCAAGGGCATTCTCATACTGCCGATTGTGATACTGGATGACACCGCGGATAGCATAGACCTCTCCCCATTCAGGCTGAATTTCACGAGCCCGGTTTACCTGACGCAAGGCTTCTGCGGGCTGTCCGTTTGCCAGGTAGCTTAGCGATGGATAAAGGCGGGCTGCGGGCGCAAAAGGGCTTAGTTCGATCGTCTCATAAGCATATTTTAAAGACTCTTCCGGATTGCCTGTCAGCAGATAAACGAAATTCAACCAGTTGTAGGCTGTTTCAAAACTGGGCTGAAGCTCTATAGCTTTCCGAAGTGAACGAATAGCTTCTGGACCGTTTTTCTCGGTATAGCGCAAAATACCGAGTGATGCGTGAGCCTCGGCAAGATTTGGGTTCAATTCAAGAGCATTTTCGATAGCTTCAATAGCGGTAATGCTATAATTGTCGATATCCGCATAATTGTAGTACTTGATATAGATCAGCGCTTCAGCCAAAATGGCCCAGGCCGGTGCAAAGCCGGGATCCCTCTCAATCGCCGACATCAAATATTCCACGGATGATAATATATCGGTCCGGGTTCTCTGCTCCAGTAGGCTCACTCCCTGTGAAAAATCACGATATGCCTGCAGATTATCCGCGGGTTTTCGGTCTATCAAATCGCTTTCAACGGTGCTTATCTGAGTCTGCAGCTCCCCGGCAATTTCCCGGGTCAATTCACTCTGAATATCAAAGATGTTTTCCGATGTGAGCCGGCGCTGATAGTCCTTTGCCCATACCTGGCGATCTTCAGAGGCACGAATCAGACGGGCATTTACCAGAATCTGATCATTTGCTTCCTGCACTTCGCCTCTCACAATCCACTCTACGTTTAATTCCTGTCCGATTTCAGCAACAGGCTTTACTACCCCGGCATATTGCAGTGTAGAGGTCCTTGATATGACCCTCAAGCCGGATATGCTTGATAACCGCGTCATGAGTCCTACCTGAATTCCGCTGGTTATGGAACTGGAAGAAGTTCCGTTGATGGTTTCAAAAGGGAGAACGGCTATGGATCGCTGCTCCCTGGATACTTCAGGCTCCTCACCTGCGAGATGCCAGATATACACGGCTGAAACCAGTACAATTATGGTAAGAAGAACTTTAAAAGATTGACTGAAAAACGCCTGATTTGCCGATCCTGATTCTGAGTCAGCAGGATCATCCTGAATGGAAGGGTCAGCTTCTTCCGTATCAGCCTGTTGATTTTCTTCCCTTGGAGGTGTTGTTTTTATGCCATCCGGGGTTAATTCAAAGGCCCATGCAAAGATCAGGGCAAAAGGAAATCCGATGATGAGGAGAACGGTGAGCAGCGTGACCGTCCACATGGGCAGTTGAAGAATCGGAAATACAGTATTGATAACCTGAATTGTGACCCAGGCTGTGACGGCATATACCGTGGCCACCCGAAATACTTTCCGGCGTTTCAGCTCATTATAAAATTCCTGGATTCTCATATGCTTCCAATCTATATCGCATTGAATATAAATAATTAATCAGGTGCGATGCAGTATTGAAAGAGCTTGGTTAATCGTGACCCATAGGCAGATTGGAAATCTGAGACGTACTATGTGAAAAGTGAAGAGTGAGAAGGCAAAAGGCAGAAGGGAAAAAATAGACGTGAAACGTCAGACATCAGACGTCAGATGTGAGATAGGAGATGTGAGAAGTTGCGAATGGTGATAGGTGAATTGAATTTTTTCGATCTCAGGATTGCATTTTACCCGCAACCCGGAATCCGTCCCTATACCTCTTCGTGTTCAGGATCCTGGATTCCGGACCGGAAGGCCATGTAAAAAGCAGTGGTGCCTTCACCATCCGCCGTTCGATAGCCGTAATCCGCTTCGAGCTGACGGGTAAGGGTTGAGATCAGCTCCATCCCCAGTTTTTTATCGGCTTTTTCGGGGAAACCCTCAGGCAGTCCGATACCATTATCAATAATTTCAATGCTGCATGAAGCAGAGGCATTTCCCCGTGATTTCACCCTGAGCTGGATAATTCCCTTTTCCATGCCGGTAAAAGCGTGCTTGATAATATTTGTGACAACTTCATTCACAACCAGGGAACAGGGAATGGCTTCGTTTACGCTGATGGTAACATCATCGGTTTCAACCTGAAGCTCAATATCCGTACCGGTTCCCATGGTTTCGATCACCGTACTGATCAGCTGTTCAAGGCTGCGCCCAAGGTCAATCCTGGAAAAACTGTTGGAGTTGTATAGCTGCTCATGAATATTGGCGATGGATTTGATCCGCATCATGCTATCAATCAGCTTTTCACTGAGCTCCTCATTTTCTTCCTGAAACAGCTGAAGCTGCAGCATACCGGTTACGGCGGCCAGGTTATTCTTCACCCGGTGATGAATTTCGGCCAGAAGGGTTTCTTTCTCCTCAAGGGATTCACGAATTAAGATCTCATTATTTTTCATGTCGGAGATATCGAGCATGCCGCCAACAAAACGAACGGGCTTGTCATCCGGATCCCGGATGATGAATCCGCGATCCAGTACCCAAGCATAGGTTCCATCTTCCCGTTTGAAGCGATATTCTTCCCTCCAGTCACGGATATCATCTGATCCAGCAGCATTCAGGAAAGTGGATTTAACGCGCTCAAGATCATCCGGATGAATTTTTTCAAACCAGCTCTCCAGGGATACATCGGATGAGTCAGCAGACGTCCGAAGCAGTTTGTCATGTTCTCCCATCCATAAGTGAACATCATTTTCAAAATCCCACTCCCAGATCACTTCATTGGTGATCTTGCAAACGGTATTGTAGCGGGTCTGAGCCAGGAGTACTTCACGGTTCTTGTCTTTCAGATCGGAAAGAGATCTATTCAGATCCTTTTGGGAGGACCGGTATTTTGAAATGGTATCTTCAAGTCCTTCAAAAAGTATGGGCAGAAGAATAACGGAGACGATACTTAGAATGAGGGAGCTGGATGCGATCGTAAGCCAGGAGGCAACCTGGTAACTGTCGCGAAGTATGTACTCTACGCTTCCAGTATAGATCAGTATACCATAGATGATAAAAATGAGTGCATTGATAAAAATGGTGGCTATACCCGTTCGGGTTGAAGCAATAAGCAGTGCAAAAATGGTAATACTGTAAAAATAGGTAAGTGCTGCCCCCATTATGTTGAGATAGTACAGAAGCACGGAAGCAATAAAATAGAGCACCAGCAGAAATATATTTTTCCGGACAGATAGGGCAAAATCGGGGTAGAGGGCTATAAAAGTGACAATTAAGAGCGTAAGGACGTAACTGATTGCCAGTCCCGGATTCCCTGTATTCAGGACAACAATCAAGGAGGGGAGCACCAACAGCAATCCGAGGGGAGGCAGGTAGAGCATGATTCCCGCGAATAGTTTTTTCCTCCAGTATTCAAGGCCTTCTGCAATGTCGGAACCATGCATGATGTTCCGCATCACCCTGCTTTTATATTTCTGCCAAAGCTTGTTGATGTGAATGGGATCTGATGGTTAACGTTACTGAACCGAATAACAGGGCTGAATTTATTTAACTCAGATTTTCAGGATGAGCTCAGCCAATAATTCCGGATCAGGGCAGGATGAATATATGAAATCGAATCCATGTTTTTCCTGAAAAACCAAATAAATGGAGCGGAGGTCAGAGGTAATTATTTGAAGAAGAAATCAGCATAAATAAGAATAGAAAAGTAGATGATGAGTACAACTTTATACAAAAAAAGGACAGCTTCAAATTTGGAAACTGTCCTGTTTAAAAAAAGTCTGTGTAACTTCTATATCACTAGACTATCTGCGCCAGTTGCCGCCTCTTCCGCTCTGCTGCGGACCGCCATCACTGCTGAAGTTATACCGGAAATTCAGGCGCAACGATCGCGTTGACCATCGATACTGACTGCTGGTATAAGAATTGGGATTGAAGATTTCCCGGTCGCTGAAGCGTGTGTTGAACAGGTCGCGCACATTCAGGGAGATTGTTGCGTTTCCATCAAACAACCGCTTGGATATGCCGCTTCCAAACTGCATGGATGATTGCCGGCGTCCCTGGGTTGTTTCCTGCGGACCGCGATAATAGGCATTGGCCTGGAAATTCCAGGTATCCAGAAATCTCCATCGGATCCTCATTCTGCTGGTAAAGGAGTCGGATTGGCTGCCGTACACGGTACCCTCAAACGTACCGTCTCTTTCTGCCTGAAAAAGATTCAGGCTTCCGGTGAAGTCAATTTCACTGAAAAGCCGCTGATCGAAGGTAAATTCCACTCCCCAGGCGTTTTCTGTAGCGAGGTTGATTGGTCTGCTGGTCGAGAAACCCTGTCCGTCGATTGTGGTTACACGTTCAATTACATCGGTTCTGTAACGATAGTAGAAACTTGACAAAAGTGAACCTGTTTCCCAGCTGCGCATATATCCAACTTCATATGAATTGCCGAATTCGGGTCTTAACTCCGGATTTCCTAATCTTCGGCTACGAGTATCTGAAATTTCGGTGAAAGGCAGCAGCAATCTGGACCACGGCCGGGATATCCTTCTGCTATAGTTGATCTGAACTGAATTTTGTTCATTAAGCGTGTATGACAAAAATGCACTTGGAAATAGATTCAGATAGTTTTGGCTGCTTCCCGCTCCGGTCTGGCTCAATTCCGTTTCAATTCGTGTGTTTTCACCTCTCACGCCAAGCTGAAAAGTGAAATCCCCGGCATTACCGTTCAGGATTGCATAAAGTGCATTTACATTTTCGTAGTAGGTGAAGTTGTCACTGATGCCAACACTTTCACCCGACAAAACCCAGTTTCCACTCTGAAGTTCTTCGACGCGATAGTCATTATCCAGCCAGTCCATACTGATGCGCATACCCGATTCAAACTTGGCCCAATCTCCGAGGGGTCGTTCATAATCGGTGTCAAACCGTATTTCGCGATACACTTCATCACCGAAAGTACGCTGATTGAGGGGGGACCCCTGGCCCTGATCTATAATTTGATTCAGATTGGAGTCGTTATTTTCCTGACCAAACTCAAAATCGAAGTCTGCCGTAAGCATGTGGTCACGCCCGCCAAGCTGGTTTTCATACTGCAGCCGAAGTGAGTAATCATTTTCACGTCCCTCTTCAATATTTTCACGCTGCGTCTGACCGACCACATCCCAGCTGTCGAATACGGACTGATAGATACCGGGAGATCCGGGGTCGTAATCCCTGTAAAACACGTCCGTGTTTTCGCGTTCATTTTCCAGATTGATACGCGCTGATGCGGTCAGTACCTGTTCTCCGGGCAAAAAGATATCAGCTCCAAAATAGGTACTGCCTTCCAGCTCGCGATCCCTCGAATCGGTCGTCTCTTCAAATGCGAATGTTGTATCTGCACTGAAGCTGCGGAATGTTGAACCGGATCGGGGTTCGTTTTCGTATTCAAAATCTACGTTAAGGAACCAATTGATATTATTTACGTGGTAATTGAGATTGGCTCCGATTCCATGATCCTGAGGCATGCCTGTATTGGCCTGAACACTTCCATTAAATCCAAGTCTCACATCGTCGACCAGAATGATATCAATAATACCTGCCGTGCCGTCTGCAGCGTATCGTGCGGATGGATTCGTAATGATCTTAATTTCCTGAATCATACTGGCAGGAATACTGCTCAGGGCATCTGTACCATTGCGGACCAGATTGGAGGGCCGGCCGTTGATCAGAACCTGCACGCCCTGATTGCCGCGTAAGCTTACGTTGCCTTCAAAATCAGTTGTAATGGAAGGGACATTGTCGAGCACGTCCAAAGCACTTCCGCCTAAGCTTGTGATGTCAGAACCTACGTTGAAAGTGCGGCTGTCAAAATTCATTTCCATGTAGGATCGCTCACCTGTGACAACCACTTCATCCAGTATATTTTCTTCTTCCTGTAACTCAATAGTGCCCAATTTTACAGTTTCGGAACTGCTTAAACTCACATCTGTCTGATAATCCTGGAAAGCTACATAAGAGATTTCCAGCACATAAGAACCGGTATTTGCTGTCAGCGTAAATTCACCATTCGGATTGGTTACTGTACCGGAGATGATTTCAGTTTCAGCCCGGTCATACAGAGCCACAGAGGCATTGGGAATAGCCATTGAATTTTCGTCAACAACCTTGCCGCTGATGGAAGGCGGTTGATTCTGAGCCTGCAGCTGATTCAGGCCGGTGAGGAGAAAAATAATTGTGATTAAAAATGATGTACTAAACTTCATGATTCCGGTTCAAAAAATTTTACAGATATGTGTTTCGGGATTCGTGTGTAACAACCCGGTTTGAGGTTGGAATCATTCCGATGAGGTATTGATTTTATTACACTTTACATCTTTTAAAGTGATCAGATCAGACGCCAGGATCGTCTGAATTGCTTAGGGCTCAAGTACATGGATGAATCTGAAATACTCAGATATGAATAGATATTTGGTAGAAAATTTTTTGCTTAGAAAAGTCAGGAATTCAAGACGCGAGTGTCAATCCTATTCTGGAGCCTTCAATAGGAGAAGTGATTGAGTTACTTTTTTTGATGAAAATTTTTAAATGCCTTTGTAAGCTTCTAAAAGGCATTTTTCTTGAAATTCAGTCAGGTGGTTATTACACTGTATAAATTATCCGTTAATTTAATCACTGATTATGCCGAAATGTGAGATCTATGAAGATGTAAAAGGCGAATGGCGCTGGAGAAGGACCAATAAGAAGGGAGATATTCTTGAGTATTCAAAAAAGGGGTTTGAATCCCGCGAAGAATGTGAGAAAAACGGAAAAGAAGAGGGAACGTGCACCAGTTATAAACTGGCGCTTTAAATTACCGGACAGTATATCACAATCCGCCCAACCGAAACGCAATTATTTCAGGAAGCTGGTTCAAGATAGGCCAGAGCAATTGCTTTAAATTGATTGGGCTGATCCAGAAATGCATAGTGCCCGGCACTTTTCATGGGTACAAGTGCACCGTGTTTAAGCCCCGCCTCAAATCGTTTGGCTTGATCCATAGGTGTTGCTGTGTCATCCTCACCCCAGATTAGCAATATTTCATGATCCACTTGCGGGAGCAGCTCGTCCAGGTATTCTGTGACCGAGAGTACGAATGTCTCTCTCATAATCCCTGAGAGTTTTCTGTAGTCGGACGAGCCCAGTTTCTTCCATAATTTTGTTCCACGAAGCTTGCTGAGTCCTTTTTCTCTCTGCTGACCCGGAAGCAGCATGAAAGGAGCCTTCAGCAGTTTGGCTGTATATTTTTTGATATAAAAAGCCGGTTTTCGCTTCGGTTTTAATCCGGCTGCACCTGTAAATATCACCTTGTCAATGCGGCCAGCAATATCCTCTCTTGT
>JAWVZW010000093.1:0-7441 GCA_033721975.1 Balneolaceae bacterium | reverse complement strand
CTATCTCAACCCGTGTGATCAGCAAATGTCAGAGGATATTTACGGCATCCAAAGACAGCAAAGAGCTGCGGGAAGCAGAAGATTCCATGCTGACCGAACCGGAGCTGGTAACTCTCGCCAAGAAGAAAGAGGAAAAGAAGAGTTCATCCGAGGAGCCAGCCATTACCAAAGATCTGACGCAGTACTATATCAATGTGCCGCCAAGATCTAAAATTTCAACCCTGATGGCTCATCTGAACAGTCACCAGGCAGATACCGTCATTATCTTTACGGCATCCCGCAGAACGGCTGATCGGCTCTATAAAATCTTCAGAAAGAGCAATAAACGGGCTGTCAGCATTCATGACCAGATCGATAAGGATACGTTTGACGAACGCCTGGAGCGCTTCACCTCAGGGAATGTTCAGCACCTGATTGTAGGTGAATTGTCAGCAGCAGATATTCCGCTTGAATACGCAACCCAGGTCATCAATTACGATGTGCCGGAGGAGGTGGATGAGTACCGGCTTCGGGCAGATCTGGTCGGTGACGGTAAAGCAAGTAAAATACTGTCTCTCGTCTCCAAGCAGGACAGGAATGATATTCAGTCAATCTGCAAATCCCTGGGATATGCTCCCGAAGAGGTACCCTTACCCAAGGAAGTCAAAGAAGGCAACAAAAAGGGAAGTTCCTCCAAGAAATCTCGGTCGGGATCCGGAAAATCTGGCGGACGAGGCCGGAATAACAGGGGAGGCAGTCGCCAAAAAAGATCAAAAAGAGGATCCGGCAAAAAGAAAGGTCCAAATCTGGATGCTCTGCCCAAGCCTACATTTGATCAGCTTGAAGGCGGCAGAAGCGGCAAAAAGAAGAAAGAGGAGAAAAAAGGCATTACGGGATTTTTCAAAAAGCTGTTTTCCTAGACGGATATCAATGAATTCAAACGCGGTCCCGACCTTTACCTTTACTCGTCCATCATGTCTTGAAATGATTTCGCTGCATTGTCAGGCGGCTTAGTTTTGAGGCTGACAAGCCATGTGGCCAATAGGGATGCAAGAAAACCGGGTACCAGTTCATACATCATGCCGGATAATAGCGGAGTGTAGTACCATAAAATGGTAACCGCAGTTCCGGAAAAAAGCCCGGCAAAGATCCCTTCGCGTGTGGTCCTTTTCCAGTAAAGAGCAAGAATAGAGGTGGGACCCACAGCTGCTCCCAGGCCCGCCCAGGCAAACAGGACCAGCCAAAACACGAGGTCCTCTGCAAGAAATCCAAAAATGACCGATAGAATCACAATCATCAGTACTACAATACGGCTTAACAGGACCAGTTTTTTCTGCGATACGTTTTCATCCTTTTTTAAAATCTTTTCGTACACATCCCGAACAACGCTTGAGGCAGCCACCAGCAGCTGGGAATCGGCTGTAGACATGATGGCAGCAAAAATGGATGCCAGTACAATCCCGAATAAGGCAGGCGGCAAATGCTGCTGTGCCAGCACCGGAAACAGATTTTCCGTATCACCGGCCGGCAGCATGGACACATCCGGAAAATAGGCCCGGCCTGCCAGCCCAATGAATACCGCACCCCATGCCATTACCACATTCCATGTTGTACCAATCAGGGCTGATGTTCGAAGCTGCTTTGGATCATCGATAGACATATACCGGGCAAGAATGTGCGGATTCCCAGGAGAACCCTGCCCGATTCCAAGAAATCCCATGGCTGCGCCGACCGACAGTGAAAAGGGATCCACATACATCAAATCCTGTGCAGACAGATTTTCAATTACTGCTGTAAGGCCCCCGAAATCCATGATGGCAATAACAGGCAAGAGAACCAGGGAAAAAATCATGAATATGGCCTGAATCATATCGCTCAGGCTTACAGCCAGGAAGCCACCCACAAGCGTATAGATCAATACAATCGCGGCTGTTAGTAAAATGCCGGTACTCATCTCCAATCCAAACCCGGAAGAAAAAGCCTTTCCACCGGCTACAAATTGGGCCGACACATAGCCAATCATAAAAATGAGAAAGATGGAGACAAGTGAAATTCTCAGCAGGCCCTTGGGATCGCCGAACCGGTCCGCAAAAAAATCAGGGATGGTGATGCAGTCATTTTTCTCGGTAAAATTCCGAAGCCTTCGGGCGTAGTAGAGAAACAGGAACAGTTCCACGATTATGTAGCCCGCCGCAGCCCAGATAGCTGAAGGGCCCTGGGCATAGGCCATTCCCGTTACACCCAGTAGCAGCCATGCACTTCTTCCGGAAACAACGGCCGACAGGGCAACAACCACCCTGTTCATTTTTCTGCCGCCTATAAAATATTCGCTGATTCCCTGCGAAGAGAAACGGGATGCATAAATTCCGATACCTACAATCAGCAGAAGATATCCTGCAAAGGCAGCGACAGCATACGGATCAAATGCCAATGTAACTACCTGCGTCTCATCCATCCTTCATCGCTCTTCTTGACAAATAATAGGCCAGTGCAATGATCAGAAGCGGCAAAACAAACATCACCAGATAAAATGATCCCATCGTACAATCCCGAAACGGTTATGTTTTGTGCAGTTTTTTAAAAAATTTCAAAAAAGGTGTAACAAAACAATCCTGCCTGCGTACTTCAGGTATGATGTTTTGGTTAATGAAATGACTATTAAATAGTTTTAGGCCCGGTACCTTGAAAAGTACCGGGTTATTTTTTTGCACAAATAGATAAATATCAGGGGAATATTCCCATTCCCTGGTACATAAATGCCACCTTGTGAATTGCGCTTAAAAATGCAGCCGTTCGCAAATCCACATCTTTTGATTTTCTCAGCTCGTTGATTTCCCGATAGGCATTAACCATCGTCTCCTCCAGGCCTGAATCAACCAGCTCATTTTCACCACCGCCTTTGGCCAGAAACTCAAGTTCCTTGTCGGTAAACTTCCGGTCTGAGATTGTCTCAATTACGGAGAGGATTTTTTTGTAGCTGTTTTCTTCAAACCTCTTCTCCATTCGTCCAAATCGCACATGCTGAATATTCTTCAGCCATTCAAAGTAGGATACTGTCACACCGCCCGCATTCAGATAATTATCCGGAATGATCAGTGCGCCCCGTTTTTTGATGATCTCATGGGCCTGATCCGTGGTGGGACCGTTAGCCGCTTCACCGATAATCTTGGCTTTGATCTTTTTGGCATTATCCGCATTTAACTGATTCTCAAGTGCCGCCGGTATCAGGATATCACACTCCATTTCAAGCGCCGCCTTATTCGACTTCAGCTTTTTGGCTCCCTCAAAACCGGTAATTCCGCCATTTTCCCTGCGGTAATCCATCAGTTTTTCCAGATCGATACCCTTCTCATTATAGATCGAACCATCTATCTCGGCCACACCGATCAGGGTTGCTCCTCCCTCAATCAAATATTTTGCCGAATGATATCCCACATTACCCAGACCCTGAACAATAAAGGTTTTATCATCCAGCCCGCGCTGTAGCCCCAGGGACTTCATATCATCAAGATTATCACATGCTTCTTTGACCCCAAAATAGACCCCGCGGCCGGTCGCCTCGGTACGTCCGCGTATTCCGCCTTGCCCTACCGGCTTACCGGTCACGCATCCCTCTGCATTGATATCGGAGCTAATCTGGCGATACGTATCGAATATCCATGCCATTTCCCTCGAACTGGTTCCGTAATCGGGTGCCGGAACATCGTTTCCCGGACCAATAAAATTCTTTTTATACAGCTCAAAAGCATACCGACGGGTGATTCTTTCCAGTTCCCGTTCCGTATACTGCGACCTGTCAATCTTAATCCCTCCTTTTGCTCCTCCAAAAGGCACGTCCACAACCGCGCATTTATACGTCATGAGTGCAGCCAGTGCCATGGTCTCATCCTCATTCACGGTCATACTGTACCGGATCCCGCCTTTGGTCGGCATTTTATGATGACTGTGTTCAACACGCCATGCATGAATCACCTCGATGCGTCCGTCCTCCCGTTCAAGCGGAAATGTGATGTGCAGTACATCATTGCACGCTTTCATCTGTTCCAGCAGGCCTTTGTCATAATCCGTGTACGAGGCTGCCTTATCAAAAGCTTTATTTACCTGTTCAAAAAACTTATATCCTTCCATTCTGTACTCTTCTATCTGTGATTGGTTATGGTAGAAACGATAATCTCATGGTCGCAATTCTGATTTTGAGTTCCAAATCATTCTGCATTACGGCTTGAAAGCTTCCTTTGACCCAGAATTTCCCACTCTTCAGGGTATCCGTCTATATTAACCAGAGCAATACTTTGTATATACATTTCATTCGGCAAGTCCATATTGCCATGGTCATAAGCAACCCTGATCTCATCACAGGATTCAAAACCATAATACAGTGAAATGTGATAATTTGTTTTTCTTGAATAATTCCCACCCAAAAGAGAGTCCATAGTTTCTGAGAACTGTTGGAGAGTTTCTGATTCCTTAAGTAACAGATAGTAACGCTGGAAGGGAGGTTTACCACAAATCAAATCTTTTGCACGTACAATTAATTCTTGCCTGTCTGATGCAAATTGATCCAGATTGTCCAGAAGAATTTCAGAATCTGAGTCTGAAGGAACGGAGGCCAGCGTAATGTGCGGTAAAAAAAGCGGGGAGGAGAGGGATTTAGAAAGGGACTCTATGGCGGCAGATAAGAGATTCGAAGATGTTTCATCCGGCAGAAGCCAGATGGAAAATCCCGATGTTTTCTGCATAGTGTCCAATGGACAGGTAGATTGATGATTTTAAATAAAAATATCGTTGGCAGACTTTATTAACGAGATTGTAAAGCCTGTCTGTTCGAGTGGCTGACTCACCCGCTTGCCTTACATCATAAAATCACATTAATACGGTTCACTGGCAGATGCGTCAGAAACGGTATCCTGATGAAAACTGAATACATTGATCAGGAAAAGGAAAGCTATGGAACCTATTGCTGCATAAATCAGCGGCCCAAAGAGGTTTAAGATGATACACACTATTCCGATAATCACAGAACCTACAGCTCCCCATACAACATTACCGATGGTGCCGATGCCGCGCTTGATCATCGCCAGATCTGTCAGGTAGCCAACCAGCAGCCCGATTGAGATCAGCCAGTATATTGTTACAGCGTTTAACTCTTCCATTCAATCAAAACTAAAATTTGTATTACTTTTGTTGTGAACAAAGGTAACGATTTAGAAATTTCTTTTCCTCATTCAAGCTCGCATTTTGCTCATGAAAAGCAGTGACACCCCGGTCAGAAAAATTATCCATGTTGATATGGATGCTTTTTTTGCTTCCGTGGAACAGCGTGATGCTCCGGAATACCGCGGCAAACCGGTGGTAGTGGGCGGTTCACCCCAGGGACGGGGAGTTGTGGCTGCTGCAAGCTATGAAGCCAGAAAATTTGGCATCAGATCGGCCATGCCAGCCTCCCGGGCGGTACAGTTATGCCCCAATGCGGTCTTTTTGAAACCCAGATTTGATGTCTATAAAGAGGTATCCAATCAGATCCGCCAGATATTTTTTGAATACACCGATCTTGTAGAACCCTTGTCTCTGGATGAAGCCTATCTGGACGTTACCAGCAATCATAAGGACAATCCTTCGGCCACACTCATTGCCAGGGAAATTAAAAAGCGGATATACGAAACAACAGGTTTGACAGCATCAGCGGGTGTGGCAGGCAATAAATTTCTTGCAAAAATTGCCTCAGATCTGGACAAACCGAATGGACTGAGCGTCATCACACCGGATGAAGCCGAGGATTTTATTGAAAATCTTCCGATTGGCGATTTTTACGGTGTCGGAAAAGCCACTCAAAAAAAGATGGAGAAGCTGGGTATCAGGAATGGCAGGGATCTAAAACAATGGGATGAAGTAGACCTTGTGAAACAGTTCGGGAAGTCAGGCCATCACTACTACCGTATCGCCAGGGGAATTGATCAGCGGCGCGTAAAGCCCGACCGAATCCGAAAATCCATTGGCAAGGAACGGACGTTTTCTGAAGACATCTCAGATCTGGAGTGGATACATGATTTTCTGGATGAGCTATCCCAAAAAATCTCGCAATCTATGCTGAAACTGGAAGCCCTCGGCAAAACCATTACCCTGAAGGTTCGCTACCGAAACTTTGAAACCGTGACCCGAAGTGCCACGCTCCATCACTTTACCAATCAGTCTGAGGAGATTGCCGAAACTGCAAAACATTTGCTATCTGATACGGAGGCCGGCATCCGGGAAGTCCGCCTGCTGGGAATTTCCGTATCCTCCCTGAACCTAACGGAGGGCGGATCCTTCGGGGAGCAGCTGGAACTTCCTTTCAAAGGATCGGGATTTTCCGGCATATCTCGTTTAGACAAAGATCCCTCACACTTAACCGGGACCCCTTAACCCTAACCCTGACCCAACCCAAGCCTAAGCCCCTGTAATGTCCTTAGCAACACACACTTTTTCACAATAGCAGAATGGATCCTGTAACCCATGGACTGACCGGAGCAGCGGCGGCCCTTCTATTTTCAGACAAAGAACATGTCAGGCCGGCAGCGCTTGCAGGAGCTTTATCGGCGATGTCAGCTGATCTGGATATATTTATTGCAAGCCAAAGTGACCCCCTTCTTAACCTTGAAATGCACAGACAGTTTACTCACGCTTTCATATTTATACCTGTGGGGTCCCTGCTAATTTCAGCTTTGTTATTCCTGTTCCTGAAACGGACCACAAGCTTTAAAAAACTTTATCTTTTTTCTTTTGCGGGTCTTTGCACAGCGGGGCTTCTGGATGCCTGTACCAGCTATGGAACTCAGCTGTTATGGCCTTTCCTGGATACCCGGATCTCCTGGAGCGTGGTTTCGATACTGGATCCGGTCATAACCGCCGGACTCATTCTGTTTGTACTGCTGGGTGTTATCAGAAAAGATAAACGGTATGGAATCCTGTCCCTGTCCTGGATTCTGATCTTTCTGGCTTATGGCTGGTTTCAGCAGAATCGGGCTGAAAAGGCAGCATCCGTATTCGCAGCTGAGCAACAACATACCCCCACGGAGTTTGTGGTAAAACCTACGCTTGGCAATCAGCTTCTTTGGAGGGTAAACTATATGCATAACGGCCGGATCTATGCGATTGCTGTTCGTGCCGGAATTTTCTCGGACATCCGGATTTATCAAGGCGGAAGCAGTCCACTGATTATACCGGAAAAAGATTTTGCTGAGTATGCCGGGACCACGCTTTTCGAGGATATTAAACGATTTGAAACATTGTCAGACGGTTACCTCGTGCGCCATCCCGAACAGCCTAATGTTATCGGCGATGCCAGGTTTTCCATGCTGCCGGATTCCATGACACCCTTATGGGGAATAAAAATCAATACGCAGGAGCCTGGTCAACATCCTGAATTTCTCTATTTCAGAGATTCCGGCCCTGAAGTGAGGGATGCATACGTTAAAATGTTGAT
>JAWVZW010000092.1:0-7467 GCA_033721975.1 Balneolaceae bacterium | reverse complement strand
CCTCCGGTACATCGTAATTGATGACCTGGGTTGCGTATTCAAGCGGAATATCTGCTGCGGACAATTCACCCACAATCAGGTGCTGAACATTCCCTGAGGTGAAGCGCTCCAGGCGTTCGTCAAACGTATCCTTATCGATTTGGTCATGAATGCTGACAGCCCGTTTATTGCTCTTTCTGAAAATTTTATAGAGCCGATCAGCCGTTCTGCGGGATGCGGTAAAGATAATGACTGTATCTGCCTGGTGGCTGTTAAGATGAGCCATCAGGGTTGAGATTTTAGACCTTGGCGGCACATTGATATAGTACTGCGTCAGATCTTTGGTAATGGCTGGCTCCTGGGATGAACTCTTCTTTTCCTCTTTCTTCTTGGCGAGAGTTACCAGCTCCGGTTCGGTCAGCATGGAATTTTCAGCTTCCCGCAGCTCCTTGCTGTCTTTGGATGCTGTAAATATCCTCTGACATTTGCTAATCACACGGGTTGAGATAGAGTCTACATCTTTCCAGTTTGAAATGGTTTCAGCCTGATCCACAATCAGCTGCTCCACTTCTCGGAAAATCATCCGGTTCTCCTCAAGCAGGGATGCAAGACGTTCCGGGGTTGCTACGATAACCACCGGTCCTGCGGCAAGCGCTTTTTTCTGTTCTTCAGAATTGCCCTCTTCTGTGATGCATGCACTTTCGATGGAAGCATGGTAGCCAATGGCCCATATCCATTCATCAAGCTGCTTTGCCCTATCCTTATCACCCGTAAGAATGATAGCCCTGGTTCCCTGGCGACGATCAGACTGCGCGATCTGGTTTAGCAGGGAGATCAGATAGCCGACCTCAGGATGTTCATCAACAGTGGTGTTGATGACCAGGTCTTTTCCATTTTGAACAGCTTTAAAAATTTTCTTTTGAAGTGTATTCGGGCTTTCAACTTTTGTGTCTTGCAGGCCCTTTAAAATATCTGAACGTAGTCGAAACTGGTTAAACGACACTGTAATACCTCATTTAATTCAATAATTCAATTTACAAGTAGCCGCGGTTATAAATAAAAACCCGGCTCAGTAGTCGAGGAAAATATGCTTATATCAAAAACATCTTCACTCTGAAATAAACGGCCAACTCTGACGGCTTTTCAAACAATCAGCTTAATCAGTCAGCCCTGTCAATCCGGAGTCGTCCGAAATCGAACCAATAATTCCTCCGGTAAAAAAGAAATTATAACAGCCTTAATATAAGGATTAGCCGGCACCATTCCACCGGCCGATAGGATAATAGAAATCTTAAAATGAGTTTACTTTCTCAAAAACCGGTTGGAACCAATTACGAGTGAGACGTTTAAACCCGAATAAACCGGAATGCAGCGTATTTCATCAGTAAGATGACACAGAGGGTTGAACGCTGAAGGAAAAAATTCTTTTTTTACCATACGTAGACAAGTATTCATTCACTTATAGATCACGGAAATATTTATGTCAAAACGACTAGCTTTTTTTGCTGCAAAAGAAGATGCAGAAGAGGGACTTGGTATATCCACTGACAGGGAGAACCTTTTCAAGCCGGAATATAATATTACGCCCGGCATGCACATCCCTGTTGTAGTCAAATTGGATGGTGAAAAAACGTATAAGAGGCTGAAATGGGGCGATACATCCGGTGGTGATGCGTTCATATCTGTTGAGAAAGCCAGGGAAGAGCTGAAAAACGGCAAATGTGAGAGGTCTGCCGTATTAGCGAGTGGTTTTTTTGTATGGAAGGGTGACCGGGAAAAAGGATTTCCCTTCTTTGTCCGGCTATTGAACAGCCCGCTGGTACCCTTGGCGGCCGTAGTTTACAGTGAAGATAATGACCATTCACACTTCAGAATTGTCGAGGGTGAATCCAATGTATTGGTTCAGCCAATGTCGGAGACCATGCCGGTCATGCTGAATAAAGAGTATTTCGAAAAGTGGCTGGATAATGAACAGGATAGTTCTGTTCTGGAAAAGGCCGGAAAACAATTTCAGCTGACGGACATGTCGGTGATGCGGGTCAGTAAGAAAGTTAATGATCCCAAAAACAACGCACCTGAGCTTGTGCAGCCTATCCCCAAGTAAAAGTTGTTAACGGTTATCATGAACCACAGGAGTAGGCTTCAGGTTTTCTATACATACTTCAACGTAGTGGGATGCAATAATAAAGCCGTGAAACGTTGAATGTATATAGGCTTTGTTAAGTCTGCAAAGACCCGTATTTTAACGTTCTTATTACATCCACAGAAATTATTTGGACCTATGCTTTACGGAATTATTATCAGTTTAATTACCCTGATCTGCCTTCTGCTGATCATTGTTGTACTTCTTCAGCCCGGACAACGTGAGGGTCTCTCAGGTGGTCTTGCTGCCGGTATGGCGGGCGGATCTGCGATGGGTGCTCGAAGGACAGCTGACCTTCTATCCAAAACAACATCCATTCTTGCAGCGCTCTTTCTTTCTTTGAGCGTACTTGCGAATTTTGCAATTGACAGAGGACCTGCCAATCAAAGTACAATTCAGCAGCAGGGAATGGAAAATGTTGATCCGTCAGAATTTACAATTCCTTCCGAATCTCAGCCTGCGGTTCCCCAGCAGCAACAGGCACAGGAGCAGGAGTCACAGGAAGAGGGTTCTTCTGATCAGTAGACTTTTATGTACCTGAACCGGGTATCGGATATCTGATATTTGAAATCAGGACCAGAAATTAAAAAACCCTGTCACATAAAATGTGGCAGGGTTTTTTATTATCAATATCAAGCAGGGGTAATTGCTCAGATTTTTGCGGATAAACAGTCAGGCTCCGGAATACCTTTTTTACTTCGTTACAACCCGGATCAGAAATTTTCGAGCAATTCCTTAACGTAATCATTGTCAGGATCCATTTTTAATGCCTGCTCATAATAGGTTTTGGCTTTGGCATTATGACCTCCCTTTTTCATAAGGTCTCCCATCAGAATCCAGTTTTCAGTATCCCTGGGCTGGGCTCGAATTCGGTCAAGCAGATAGCTGATGGCATCCTGTGCTTTACCTGACATGATTTTATAGAGAACCAGATTGCGGTGAGCGGTTGGAAGATCGTCAAGTTTTATCGACCGCTCGAAATCTTCACGTGCTTTCTCCATGTCGTCCGTATTGAGGTAGGAGTAGCCCCTGAGGTTATATAACCTCCCATTGTCCTCATCACGTTCAATGGCTTCATTAAAGGATTTGATGCTGGGTTCCCACTGGTTCAGCTTTTGCATTACTTCACCTTCAAGCGTGTAGCCCTCGGGGGCTTCAGGATTCAGCTTTTGAAGATCACGTGCAGCGTCGAGACTTTTATCCAGGTCTTTTTCATGCAGAAGCTCATAGCCCTGCTTGTGCTTTTCTTCGAAACTCATGGTTATTTGCTTTTCTTCTCTTTGGGTGTGATATCTTCAAATTCAGCATCTTCAATATGATCCAGATTTTTTCTGCGGCGATTGCGCTCCGATCCGTTGTTCCCGAAAAAAGAACCGCTATTTCTGTTCTTGCTGCCGGACCGCTGTCCGGTAATCAGTTTGTACAGAATGTAAATAAAGAGCGCTATCAGCAGCCAGCGAATCATGAATCGGGAATAATGTGAATATGTGTGTTTCCTCTGATCGGTTGATCAAAAATCTGTTCCTCAATATACGACAGATGGGTGGGATTGTTAACAAAATCAATCTCCGCAGCGTTGATGATCATCAGGGGAGATTTGTCGAAATGATAAAAGAACTTGTTGTAGGAGTCACTCAGCTCCTGCAGGTAGTCGGCCGTAATATGTTTTTCGTAGGCCCGGCCGCGTTTTTTGATGTTGCTCATCAATCTGTCGACCGTGCTCTGCAGATAAATAACAAGATCGGGTTTGGCTGAGATTCCGGTCATAATGCTGTAGATGTTATCGTACAGTCCCATTTCATCCTCATCCAGATTGAGGCGTGCAAAAATACGGTCTTTTTCAAAAATGTAATCCGAAATGACGAAGTCGTCGAACAATTCGCGTCCGGTTACGCGCTGCTGCTGTTTGAAACGGCTGGCCAGAAAAGCCAGCTGTGTCTGAAAAGCAAAACGCTTGCGGTTTTCATAGAACTTGGGCAAAAAGGGATTCTCTTCGAATTGTTCCAGAACCAGCCGTGCGCCATTTCGTTCGGCGAGGAGTTGTGCCAGCGAGGTTTTACCTGCGCCGATCACTCCTTCAATAGCAATAAAGTCGAACTTGTTTGGCATGATACTTACCGGTAAGCCAAAAATTTACCAGGTCAGATCTGTTTTATGGATTTCAATTTTGGGTGCCTCATCGATCATCACTTCGATACTTTTATGGGTAACAGGATCTGTCCAATCGGGAAGCAGTTCCTTCATAGGGCAAAGCACAAAGAGACGCCGGTGATACTCCGGATGTGGAATAATAAGGCTCTCCTGATCAATCACCAAGTTCCCATAGGCAATGATATCAAGATCGAGTACGCGCGGTCCCCAACGCTCGGGATCTTTCTCCCGGCCGCACTCCTGTTCAAAGTTTTTAAGCAGTGCAAGCAGCTCGCCAGGCTCTTTTTCTGTTTCAATCAGAGCGGCACTGTTAAGAAACGTGTATTCAGCAGCACCTACCGGTTCCGATTCCCAGATGGATGCTTTTTTGATTGTGCCTTGGGTCAATTCAGAAAGAAAGGTTCCCGCCCGCTCAAGGTAACCGAGCCGGTTTCCGAGGTTGGAACCCGATGCAATGACTACCTTTTCCATTCCATTGAGATTTCTGCATAACGGGCATCGGTTTTCAAAGGCGGATTCAGTTTTCTTACAGTAACGATAAGGGTTTTAACGATACTGAAGCGAATAAAGAGCTCCTCACCGATTTTTGAACAGAGTGTTTCTATGAGATACTCAGGTTCATCAGTCATGACTGCATGCACAATCCTTTCTGCCTTTTCATAGTCGAATGTGGCGGACAGCTGTTGGCTGCCTGCCGAGTTTTTGAAATGACCTTTGGCCACCAGGTCCACCTCGAATTGGTTTCCCTTTTCTCTTTCCTCATCGTAGTAGCCATGTTTGGCATGAAACGAGAGGGATTTGAGGGTGATGGTATCCAAATTATCGTTTTGAATAGGTTTAAAGAAGATTGCTGAGCTGTGATGAATGAGATGTCAGAGCTGCGGGAAACAGGCTCCAATTCCTTTATAAGGTGGCAACCTCAATTTTCTGTTCGAGCTCGCTGAGAATTCTTTTATGCTTTGGACTGGTGGACAGGCGCTCTTCAACCGTAGAAATCGCGTGAATGACCGTGGAGTGATCACGTCCCCCGAACTGAAGGCCTATCGTCTTGAGGCTCGATTTGGTGAACTTCTTGGAGAGATACATCGCGATTTGGCGGGCCTCAACGATTTCCTGCTTCCTGGTTTTTTCACGGACCTTATTGGTGTCAATCCCGAAATATTCACAGACATAATTTTGAATTGACTCAATGGAGACCTGGGTATGTGAGCTTTTCACCATATCCTTCAGGACGGATTTGGCCATATTCAGATCAATATCATCCACATGTTTCAGGGATGCAGTTGCAAGCAGCTTGATAATGGCACCTTCCAGGTCGCGGACATTCGACTTAAAGTTGTGAGCGATAAACTCAATAATATTGGAGTCGATATTGATTCCATTGTCATTAGCTTTGCGCTCCAGAATAGCATACCGGGTCTCGTATTCGGGTATCTGCAGATCCGCGCTGAGTCCCCAGCTGAACCGTGAGATAAGCCGGTCTTCAATATCGGGAATGTCTTTGGGTGCCCTGTCACTGCTTAATATGATCTGTTTGCCATCCTGATGCAGGGCATTGAAAATATGGAAGAATTCTTCCTGTGTTTTCTCCTTGCCGCTAAAGAACTGAATGTCGTCTACAATCAGAACATCTATGTTCCGATAAAAGGTGGTAAACTCGCTTGCCCGGTTATTCCGGATAGCCTGAACAAATTCATTGGTAAATGTTTCGGAAGAGACATAGAGTACAGCCAGCTCATCCCCGAAATCCTGCTTGATTTTATTTCCGATACTTTGAACCAGGTGCGTTTTCCCTAAGCCCGTACCTCCGTATACAAAAAGCGGATTGAAAGAATTTTTGCCGGGATTCTCAGCAATGGCCATTGCGGCTGATCGGGCAAGACGGTTACAATCTCCTTCGATGAATCGCTCGAATACATAGCTGGTATTAAGGTTCGAGTCAATGTTGGTTTTACGGATACCCGGTATAACAAACGGATTTTCAATTTTGCCCGGATGATAATCGGTGAAGGTGTTCATCTCCTGCGGCTTGGAAGGACCCATGGGACGCTGGGGCAAACGGATGGATCGATTGTCTTCGAGGCGATCAGATTTTTCAACCAGTACGGAATATTCCAGCTTACCATTTTTACCCAGTACCTTTGCGATGGTTGAGCGGAGCATATGATAATAATGTTCTTCAAGCCACTCATACCAAAATTGACTGGGTACCTGTATCGTTAACGTATCATCGGCCAGCTTTACCGGTTTGATAGGTTCGAACCATGATTTGTATTTCTGGTAACTGATGTTATCCTGAATGACTTCCAAACACTCTTTCCAGGCACTCTCAGCAGTTAGCATTTTCAACGTATAGCCTCCTAAAAAAAGTCAAAAAAAATTTGCAATTGTCCCTTAAGTTATCCACACATAAAAACAGGAGCCGATTTATTATCTGAGAGAAAAATGTGAATTTCTGAACGGCAAATCAAACAATAGTTTTGCGAAAATTGCAAAGTTATCCACATTATTATTAATACCGTAAACTATTGGCGCGCAATTATTAATGTATTTATCGCCAAAGTTGCAAAAAAGTGCTTGACACCTCCTAACAATTCGCTAACACGGATTTTACACAAAAGTGAACAAGCTGAATTTCAGTAAAAAAACTTTTCCACAAGTTTTCCACATTAATTTGAGACGTGTGCTGCCAGCCAAAGAGAAGTTGTGGATCATTTCAAAAACCGGTTGGCTTTTAGGTATTTAGAGTGGCTCAGCGGCGAAGACAAATCGATCCTTCTGATCCAGGTCTTTTATGAGGTCGATTTGGGCAAAATATTTGGAAACCGCTTCCACAATTTCCGAGGCTAAATTGTGATTGCACTCCAGATACAAGATTGCATTTTTGTCGGCGGCGTATCGGGCCAGATGATCGTACACCTGAACCGGGTGTGGATGAAAAAGAGCGTTAGAAGGTTCGTAGTTTAGAACCTGAGGATCCAGTTCTGTTTTTTCACCCGGTGTTATATATGGCGGATTCGAGACGATGATATCCGGGTGAATATCTTTCATCTTTGGTGATTGCTGCAGACTGAAAAGATCTTCAGTGATAAAAGCTACTTCCGTTTGATTTATCTCTGCATTTCTTTGGGCGGTTTTGATTGCCTCATCAGAAATATCCACTCCCAGGCAGTTCCAGGAAGGGACCCTTTTTT
>JAWVZW010000091.1:0-7478 GCA_033721975.1 Balneolaceae bacterium | reverse complement strand
GCACCATAGCGTAGAGCTCTACGAACTGGCCCGGGATGTGGAATTCGATGGGGTGGAATTCAAGCAGGGCAGGGCCTGGGTGATTCCCATGGAACAGCCTGAATACAAGTTTATTCAGGCTATGTTTGAGCGTCGTACCGAATTCACCGACAGTCTTTTTTATGATGTGTCGACATGGACACTGCCATTTGCCTTCAATATGCCGTTTGCAGAACTGTCGCAACGAGAGTTCAGCCAGAACCTGATGGGAAGCCGGGTTATGGATCCGGAGATGCCCGAGGGAGCCGTTATTGGTGGCAGAAGCAACTATGCATACGCTTTCGAATGGGATGAATACTATGCCCCGAGAGCCCTGTACAGACTGCAGGAAATGGGTGTCAGAACAAAAGTAGCCGCAAGGCCCTTTCAAGCTGTGACGGCAACCGGCGCCAAGGAATTTGATTTTGGAACCATCCTGGTTCCGCTTGGAATTCAGGATGTGGATGAATCGGAAATATTCAGAACCCTTCAAATGTCGGCAGAAGAGGATGCCGTGACATTCTATAATCTGCAAACCGGTCTTTCGACATCGGGAATAGATCTCGGAAGCCCGAATATGGAAAATGTTGAGAAGCCGTCTGTAGCGATTCTTGTCGGCGAAGGCGTGAGCAACTATGAGGTTGGTGAAATCTGGCACCTGCTTGATCAGCGGTATCGCATGCCAATTACGCTTTTGCCAAAAGAGGAAGTAGCCGGTGCAGATCTTTCCCGCTATAACACGCTTGTGATGGTAACCGGCCGGTACAATGATCTGTCGGACCAGGCAACGGTTGAGATCAAACAGTGGGTACGTGAAGGCGGAACGCTGATCACTCAGAGAGGAGGGGTGAACTGGGCGCGCAGCGAAGGACTGGCGGACCTGGATCCGGTGACTTCGGAGGATGAGGAAGAGCCGTCAAGAGAACAGCTGCCTTATGCGGATCTGTCCAATATTCGCGGAGCACAGGTTATCGGCGGATCCATTTTCAATGCAACGCTGGATGTTACAAATCCAATGGGATACGGATATCGTAACAGCGACATGCAGATATTTCGTAGCACAAATGATTTTCTGAAGAAAACCACCAACAGTTTTGCCACTCCGCTTTATCTCACTGAGGATCCGCTGGCAAGCGGGTATATTTCGGATGATAATCTTGAGCTGATCGGCAATACCGCCTCTGTTGCAGTAAGCGGCTATGGAGGAGGACGGGTTATCAATCTGATTGACAACCCCAATTTCCGGGCTTTCTGGTACGGCACCAACAAGCTGTTTGCAAATGCGATGTTTTTTGGAAGGACGATCAGCGGTGCTGCAGCGAACTGATTTCGTTCAACCTCTCTTTTAAGCAAAATAAAACCGGAATCCTTTCCAGGGATCTCCGGTTTTTTTATTCATGGATCTGATAAAACTGCTTTTTGCGCTGATTTTTGTCTTCACCGGAATCCTCCACCTGGTCCGGCCGGAAATTTTCTTAAAGATCATGCCGCCATGGATTCCCTGGCACAAGGCCATGGTGTTCATAAGCGGTTTACTGGAGATCCTGTTCGGATGTATGCTTCTCATCCCTTCCGTGTCGAAGATTGGCGCGTGGGGGCTGATTGTTGTGCTGATCGGCGTATTTCCGGCAAATATCCATATGGCTGTTTACTCAGAAAAATTTTCATTTGTGCCGGCCTGGATACTCTGGGCGAGACTACCCCTCCAGTTTGTGCTTATTGCCTGGGCTTATCTTTATACCTGATTCAGGAATAAAAAAGTTTGCACACCGAAGATGAATTCAACTGATATTTTGAGCTGGAGGTGAAGAACGGAATGTTACTGGTTGGTCACACATATCAATTCAGCCATATTGTTAAATAGGTTACTCTAGAGTTGTTGGAGAATTTTCTTGTAACAAACTTTATCTGAATCGTACAATTCAGAAACGAACAACTTCTCTATGAAAAAGTCTCTTTGTTTAGCAGTGATTGCAGCACTGCTTATTATCTGTTACGTAATTCCCATTCAGGCTCAGGATAGCGGAGACCCCCTAAAGTTTCGAAAATGGAGGGTTACCCTGATCAATCCACTGGGCACCAACGGTGTGGATGCCATGGACTATACCGCCAAATACTCGATAAATATTCTGGGCGGAGCTCACGGTGGACTGGATGGAGCTGAGATCGGAGGGCTTTTCAACTATACCCGGTACTATTCATCTGGCGTGCAGCTTGCCGGATTTGCTAACCTCACTTCGGGCACCATGGACGGGATTCAGATAGCCGGTTTTGTGAATGGAAGCGCGAATGCAATGTCAGGTATGCAATTATCCGGATTTGCCAATCTTGCAGGAGGAAGTGCATCTGGTCTGCAGGTATCCGGATTTATCAATGGAAGCCGGGAAAATCTGGATGGCCTGTTTGTAACCGGTGGATTGAATATTTCGGGTGACAATACTTCGGGTCTGTATGTTTCTGGTATTGGTACGATAGCGGGGCAGAATATTGATGGAATGAGCATTTCCGGTGTTTTGACGGCATCCAGAGGATCCATTTCCGGATTTGCGGTATCGGGAGTATTAAACTCATCCCAAGTTATGGATGGTTTTTCCGCAGCTGGATTGATCAATCTGTCGAAATCGATGTCCGGTCTTCAGGCAGCTCCCATCAATATTGCTCAGACTGCATCCGGAATGCAGATCGGTTTAATAAATTTCGCCAGTGAGTTTGAAGGGTTGCCGGTTGGGCTGATCAGCCTCTACGGCAATGGAAGGAAAAACGTGGACTTCCGTTTTTCAGACGGAGGTTTTACAGATATCGGGCTTAATCTGGGAACCTACAGGGTGTACAATATGCTTTTTGCCGGATACAATCCGCTCTTAGACAGGGATGTATATCGTGTGGGGGTTGCCATTGGAATGGAAAGAAGGATGAGTGATGTATTCAGGAAGATGTCGGATACGGATTGGTTCATCAATCAGGAGATCTCCTATGCCCATCATATCGAGGGCAGTTGGTCGTGGGATAAAAATGGTATTTGGTCTTACAAGTACCTGTTGGGCAAGCGTTACGGAAACGGATTCTCACTGTATGCAGGGCCCACTCTTAATATGCAGATTGTGCGGACAAGTATCGAAGGCGCAAATGAATATACCTGGTATAGCTTCTGGTCGCCCAGCGGACATGGCCGGGACTATCGTTTCTGGGTCGGGTTTACTGCGGGAGTCCGGATCTTTAAGCAGGAAACAGTGCCTTCAAGTCGTTCTGGTTGGTAGGGAAAACTGATCAGTATTGAATGTATTATTATAAGTCAGAACACATGTTCTTCAAATTACTCCTCCACAAGCATAATCTCATCAATCAGCAGACGAAAAGATTCCTCTTTACCATTGGCGATCTGGATGTGCACTTCCTGAATCTGGTTATGGGCAAAGTTGGCTTGATTCAGCAGGTTTCCCCGAAATTCGGGTTTCATCTCTGAAAGAGGGATTTCAACGACTTGCCAGTCACCGGTAGTCTGAAATTCAGCCGTGTAAGAGTAGTAGGACCGAACATCATGCTTTACCAGAAACTGGTATGGCTTTCCGTCACCTTTTAAGCGGAGCCGGACGTTTGTGTCGGGCGTAACAGTCGTTCCCTGAAAACGGTATCGAATGGATGAAAATCCACCTCCATTTTCCAGTGAGACTTCACCGTAAAAGAGACCGTGTCCTTCGGGCGAGAGTTCAAAATTTCCGCTGGACACTCCGCCCATCACCACATCATCCACAACCTGCCAACGATTGATCTCGGCACTTTCATTAAAGTCGAATAGCACGGTTGGATTAAGAAGCAGAGCCAGTAAAAAAAGACCGCTTAAAAATTTCATAATGATCCTGATTACGTAAGATTGTTTCTGGAAATATTAAGCTGAGATACCCAAAATTCGTTCCTGCAACTCCCATCCAGGCTGCTTTTCCGGAAAAAGTGAAATTATCAGTCGTGACTATCCTGGCGTGAACACATGTCATCATCCCACTCCATTTCAATCGTGCTGTGACTGAAGTGATAGGGTTTGAGAATGCGGCGGATTTCTTTCTTGGCATTTGTCAGATCTGAAATGTCATTCATATCCTTTACGTGCAGATGGGCGGTGATGACGTGGTGTTTTCCATCAAGTGACCAAATGTGAAGATGATCCGTCTTCTCCACAAAGTCGAGATCCAGGAATTGTTGGCGAAGTTCATCGATACTCACATCTGTTGGACTCCCCTGCAGGAAAAGATAGAGCGTCTCTTTCAGGCGCTTGAAGACGTTCCAGAGAATGTAGATAGTTATCAGCAGGGAAAGAGCGGGATCCAGGTAGTGGATATCCTTGAAGAGAAGGATTATGGAGACGATCAGCACGGCCACCCATCCCAGAACATCCTCGAGCAGGTGCCAGGAGATGACCCGTTCATTCATGGTTTCACCATGGCTGACCTTCCATGCGGCATAGCCGTTTACACTGACTCCCAGGATAGCAAACAGAAACATTCCTTCGGCATTGGTATGCTCCGGCGAGAGGATTCTGGCAACGGCTTCATTCACAACGAATATTGAACCTGCAATAAGAACCAGACTATTGACAAGGGCTCCAAGCAGTGAAAAGCGTGTATAACCGAACGTAAAGGATGAGTCAGCTTCTTGTTCGGATTTATTTTGGAGATACCATGCAAGCCCGAGGGAAAGGCTGTCGCCCAGATCATGAAGTGCATCGGATATGATGGCAACGCTGTTCACATACAGACCGCCAAAGAACTCGATAACGGTAAAGCCCAGATTGAGAAAAAAAGCGACCTTAATATTTTTCCGGCCAGAGTCTTGTATGTGATCGTGATTGTGTGCCATGCCTTATAGTCTGTCTATTTAAGATGTGATCCGATCAACCAGTAAAGCAGAAATGTTACGATGACAATATACGAATAGATGATATGCGATTGGAGATATGCGAGCGATGATCTCAGATCTTAAGCTCCTTCAAAGCTCGTAGATCGCATATCATCAATCTGAGTTCATCCCCTGTTTTTCCGGGATGGCGGATGATCCATGTTCATGTAAACACCGCCTTTTTCCAATTCATCGAGCATCTGATTCAATCGTTTTTGTTTCGTCTCTTCCAGTTTTGCACGGTTAATCCAACCCAGGTAGTCATTTTGCTGATAGGCGGGACGTGCATTATAG
This sequence comes from Balneolaceae bacterium, assembly GCA_033721975.1. Lineage (GTDB taxonomy): Bacteria > Bacteroidota > Rhodothermia > Balneolales > Balneolaceae > Rhodohalobacter. Next base: position 2,276 of record JAWVZW010000091.1, on the reverse strand, counting down.
TCATCCATCAGTCCGCGTTTCTCCAAAGCGGATTGCACAAAGTCAGGCATCGGATGAATGGGCCGGCTTAATCCTGAACGTTCAGAATTCATATCATTTATTGATTTCTTATCTGATCAGAAGTGTAATGAGAGGATTGCCATTAAAGCAAAGGCACAGAAAAAATTTTTCTGTGCCTCTATAAAGTGAAACGTTATTTTTTTGAGTCTATCGACTGGATGATCCAATGGTTGAAATCATTCCATCAATAGTGATTTCGAATGTAAATCCGGTGTCGGTTAAGGCAACCGTTCCTGTTTCAGTCAAGGTGCCTGTGACGTCTTCAAATCGTCCGGTTCCTTCATATACGGTGTTATAATTAATAAAAGAATCAGGACCCGTTAAATTCCCGGAATAGGTTCCGAAAATCTTGTCACCGTTGGCAGACGTTAAGATGCCGAATCCATTAGTGTAGGTGGGATTTGTGGGATCAGCCAGATAGTAGGAACAGTGGGAAAAGGATGCATGGATTGTTCCAAGATGGGATGCTACCCCGGTTCCCTCACCGCTAATCGGCACAGACCCTTCCGGACAGTCTGTCCTTGTGGGATCAATAATACCGGATCCCGAGTAGGTTCCTTTCATAGGAACCATTTTCACTGTTTTTTGTGAGGCGTTGGCTTCAATGGATTCCACCATCATGGGATCTTCTTCCGGGCCTGTTAAAATATCATCCGTACAGCCGGTCATTGCCAATAGTGCAAGTCCTATAATCAGAGTTACATATTTCATCTTTTTCTCCCTTTGCCTTGTAGGTAAGTGAAGGCAAATTTATTTGTTAAGTGGACAAACCTTCTCCTGCATATTCTATAATAGGTTTATTAACAGCTTAGCGGTAAAGGATATTGATACAGATCGATGTAAGGATTCCTATATAGAAACTGTAAGGAAAAGCGGGAGCAGGGGATGATATGCGAATAGTGATATGCGATTTCTGATCTTAGAAGAGTAAACCATATCGGCAATCGGATATCACTCCCGATGCTTCGGGACAAATCAGAGATCATCTGAAGGTATTGAAGATATTGTTCGTCCGGTGGTCGTGACGGTATTTTCGGGGACACGTTGTACAAATATTGTTTGGCCATTTGCTCTCAGAAAAACCTGGGGAATTGAATCCTGATCCAATGAAATAGGATAGCTAACGGTATCGATAAGTATTATTTCCTTGCGATCATCCAAGTAAGTAACCTCGAAGTCAATTCCTAAATAGTCCTGATCGGTGTGATTGTACACTCTGAAGATTGCAAGGTCTTGATCATTGATTTCTTCAAATTCTACTTCTATCGGTTCGGATTGACAGCTTAATATTGTAAATGAGAGGATGGAAATAAACAGAATGGAATGAATGGACGATTTCATGACAGGTTTTTGTGCTTAGTTTGATTAGCGAAGGTTAGACTGCAATATTAACAAGCTCTTGAGAGATTACTGTAAATCGGGATAATTGGCAATCAGATATCAATCTTTACACTGAATTGTCTCAACAGAAGATTAAAGTAGTTACACCAAAAGCTACAGGGTGTAAATACAACAGGGAATCGGTGAAAAGTAGTGTTAAGGTTCAGCGGATTTACATTTCCAAAAATCGTTTGGATGCCGGATTAAGTGACAGAATCGTGATCACAATTCCAACAATAAAGTAGATTAGCTGAAGCGGAGGTGAAGCATGATATCCGATGATCATGACTTCTACAATAATCCATATAATCAGCCCCATGCCCGCAAGCAGAGAAGCTTTCAATGACCATGGCTGTCGGTTCCAAAGAGCGTAAGCACAGACAACTGGAAAAACTCCCAGAACAAAGAAAAGAATAATACCGGGAATAAGATAGTCATCAAACAGAGAGCCGCTGAGCCACTCAACAGGTGTGGCCAGAATCTCGCCGGAAGGGTCATATACCAACGCAGCACCGCCCACAAGTCCGCTTAAACTCTGAAAGACCATTACAGCGAGAAGTAATTTAAACGATTTTGGCGTTTTCGAAATTGACCGGCTCATAAATTCCCTTTTTGAGCAATATAGAATCCATACCCAATGAATTCTTTGTATGCTTCATATAATTCTATTTCCCTTTCTTCTGACTCTACAATCGCCTGTGCCTCATGGCTGTACTCGTTTCGCTTGAGAAACAATTCAAAACGTTCGATCAGCGGTTTGTAGTAGTTGTCAATCCAGCAGTGCTCAGGCAGAACGAAATATCCAACTTGTGAATATCCGTTTTTTTCGAGGACAG
>JAWVZW010000090.1:0-7591 GCA_033721975.1 Balneolaceae bacterium | reverse complement strand
GCAAAAGGCAAAAGGCAAAAGGGAGAATGGTAACGCGGGGCGTGATCGTAGATTAGTAATATTCAGCTATCAGCTATCAGCTATCAGCTATCAGCGGATAATTGTTAGATGCCTGAATCAAATCGCAAGTCGCCAGTCGCAAATCGCAAGTTTCACATCACCCATCAAGTCTCAAGAAATATTGAAAATAAGCTACTCGTTGTTCCGTGCTTCTGTGGCCACTCCGATAGCGAGAAAGATCCAGCCCAGAATGAATGCCACTCCTCCCAGCGGCGTGACTGCACCCAGCCATCGGGTATCGGTCAGGCAGAGCAGATAGAGGCTGCCGGAAAAGATCAGAATACCCGCGATTAAAGAATAACTGCTCCAGCTAAACCATTTTAATTCATCCGCATGATGAGAAACGGCACCCACCAGTAACAGGCCGAGAGCATGGTAAAAGTGGTACTCGACAGCTGTTTTGTATACCTCAAATCGATCGGGAGTGAGCAATGCTTCAACCACGTGGGCACCAAAAGCACCAAAACACACGGCCAGTGCCATCAAAATGGATCCTATGAGGAGCTGATTTTTTGGTTTCAATGCGGGAAGTAGTGATTGATTATCCTTCGAACCCGTTATCCTTGTGGGTGCCGTCACAAAATGGTTTGGTTGAAGAACCGCCGCACCGGCATAATGCCACACCTTTATCCGATGTATGTTCCCCAATCTCAGGTGACTCCATTGTATATTGGCCTTCCAGTATGGCCGGGCCGTTCTTCATGAGCTTGATAAGCAATTTATTTGAATCACTATCCTGAGGCTCCGGCATTTTGGATTTATCGGCATCAGCATCTGCCTTCCAGTCCATCTTTTTGTGTGAATTATCACAGGCAGGTTTATTGGACGAACCGCCGCACCTGCAAAGTGCAAAGCGTGTGTCTTCAAGGATTGTGTTACCCTCATGGTCCTGAACTTCAAGATCACCGAAAAAATAGAGGGGTCCATCTGAATTCAGCTTTATCCTGTTTTTGGATGAAGGTTTCTCAGATCTGGACTTTTTTATCATTTCGTAATGCAAGGCACCGGTTGGGCACCGCTCAATAACATCCGCAATCTTTTCTGCAGGTTCATGTTCAGGCTGTATCCATGGTTTTTTGTCCGGGTCAAAGACGGTTGGGAGTCCTTTCACGCATTCCGCAGCATGGATACATCGATTGATGTCGTAGGTAACCTTAATATCGTCGTCTTTATAGGTAAGTACTTTTTCTTTCATCACAATTTGATTGGTGGCAAATCTTTTGCCCAATTAAACCATTTAAATCCATATATGAAACAGGGTAACCCTGGCTTGGAAACAGCGGCGCCTTCAGGCTAACAGCACTGCGTTGGCTAGTAGCGAGTTACAAGATAAAGAGCCGCCCAAAAAATCGGGATTCCTTCAATCCAAAATGCGGCCAGCCAGGGAGACTGACGCCCCATGGATCGGTATAGAAGAAGACCGGTAACCAGGTTCACAATGAAGAATACTGGCAGAGAAGTGTTTAAATCTGACCGAAAGAAGATTTCAATGCATGCCACAGCAGCAAGCAGGAGTAGTCCCAAACCCACGGCTTTTTTGGTGCCAAGAATCATGGGCAGGGTGCCAAGGTAGTCGGGATCATCTGTCCGGTCGCGGATATCAAAAGGGATGGTGAGGACAATGACAAAAAGAAGCCGCTGAATAAAAGTAGCGATAGCTTCCGGATTTCCCGGAAACCCGATGTTTGCTTCCATAAGAGGCAGCAACACGGTAACCGATGCCCAGACAAATCCGATGATGAAAATTTTAAATCCGTAGACATTCCTCAGGTTTTTGAATCGTCGGTTCAGGGGAAACGCATATGCAGCAGTTATCACTCCAATGATCGCCAGTACCGGCAGCAATTCCCTGTCAATATAAAAGAGAGCACCAATTGAAAAGACGAGGGATATCAAAGAAATACTGCACGCTATTCTGTAGAGGCGCTGATTATTTTCCCGAATTTTTTTGTAAACCGGCAAGTATTTGATGGCATTGTATGAACCAACCGTACCGCAGAACGTAAATAAAAGAAGGGGCAGAGATGCAGTCCGATCAAACTCCAGATAGGTTATTAGTGATAACGAGGTAACCGCTAAGGCAACATGAAGGCTGGATTTGATATAGATCTGATAAAAAGACAAAATGGTTTTTTTGCGGAGTAGATTCAGAACAATTTTTTGATCAACTGAAATTAATCAGAGCATGTAAATGATTATTTTGTTATTTAGATCAGTGCAAAACCAATAAGTCTCTCAACAAGCTAACAGTAAAACGATTACGGGGTACATATGAACTATTCAGTTTCTGAACGATATAATACGGTAATACTTACCTTAAAAGGCAATGTAATGGGCGGCCCTGCTGCTGAAAAGTTCCATAATGAAATTAAGGATCTGATAGAGAAAGGTAAGACTAATATAGTAGCCGACCTCAGCAAGGTGAAATTTATGAACTCCTCAGGTCTGGGTGTTCTGATCACCTCCTTAACCAGTGTGAGAAATGCTGGCGGCGACCTGAAGATTTGCGGCGCCTCGGACAGAATTGAGAGCCTTCTGATGGTTACCAAACTGATAACCGTTTTCAATCACTACAAGTCGGTTGACGCTGCGGTTGAAGCGTTTGAGGAATAGATTGACTGAGCCGTGTGACATCTGATTCAATTCAGATGTCTTGGTTCTTTCTTAGTCAGACTTTTCAGATGCTTCGTTGCTGCCGTTGTATTGAACAGATAAAACGGTGATGTCATCTGTCTGGATAGCAGCCCCTGAGAACTTCATCACTTCCAAAAACAGGCCTTTCACGAGGGAGGCAAGACTCCGGTCGGTATGGTTTTCCAGATATTTGATGAGTCTTTCTTCATCAAAAAAGTCCTTATCCTCGTTTTCAGCTTCGGTTACACCATCTGTAAATGTGACGATGGTGTCGCCGGGGTTGAGCTGGACGGTATGCTGGTCGTAGGGCGCGTTTTCAAATTTACCCAACAACAATCCACCCACGTTTTTGATCTCCTCTACAGTTCCATCTGTTCGCTGGATATAAGGCAGATTGTGCCCGCCATTACAGTAGGATAGCTCTCCGGTTTTTGTATTCATGATTCCGTAAAAAACGGTTACAAAAGTGGAAATATCGCTTTCCGGGATCAGCATGTTGTTAACCTTCGTGATGCATTCAGCAGGATCTTTTACTTCTGAACCAATTGCTTTCAGCATAGTACGGCAAACGGCCATATAGATGGCTGCAGGCATGCCTTTCCCGGCTACGTCACCGATAAAAAAGGAGACATGGTCATCGTCGTATTTAAAAAAATCATAAAAGTCACCGCCTACATGTTTTGCGGCGATCATGTTTGCAAAGATGCCAAAACGATTATCATCCGGAAAAACCGGAAAGTCCTGATGAAGCAGCTTTTGTTGAATCCGTGCAGCCATGTCCAAATCATAATTTAAAGACTCGAGCTGCTCTTCCATGTCTTTCGCTTTGAGATACTGATTTACTTCCCGAAGCGTTTTCTCAATAGTTTTTTCCAGATCCGTAAAATCGATGGGTTTGGTGACAAAATCGTATGCACCGCGGTTCATGGCTGTTCGGATATTTTCCATATCACCATATGCGGATACCATGACGATTTTTACATCCGGCCGCTCCAGTTGTTGAAGTTCATTCAACAGTGTGAGCCCGTCCATTTTGGGCATATTGATGTCGCTCAGTATCAGGTTCAAGTCCGGATTTTCCTCAAGCTTATCCAAAGCGTCCCTGCCGTCTTCAGCAAAAAGGAACTCATACTCTTTAGCCCTTACTTTCGACCTGAACTTTTGCAGCATAAGCATTTGCAGATCCGGTTCATCGTCCACCACCAAAATTTTGTGCTGTTTCATAATCGCATTGATTTACATACAAATTTATTCTTTGATATACTCATAGACTTCCTTCTTAAGGGAATCAAAATCAATTGGTTTGGTGAAGAAAGCTTTGGCTCCGGACTCTATAGCCTTATTATAGTTTTCCTGATCACCATATGCGGAAATCATGCTTACCTTAATATCGGGAAATTCCTTTTTGACCATTTCGAGCAGCTGCAGACCCGACATTCCGGGCATATTGATATCCGAGAAGATATAAACGACTTCAGGGGGGTCATTGCTTTTCAGTATTTCAATCGCTTCATCTCCTGAAAATGCAAATTCAAGTTCCAGCATGCCGCTTCGTATTTCCTTACGAAACTTTTGCCTGAAGAGCATTTCCACGTCTTTCTCATCGTCTACAACCAGAAATTTCATGCATGTACCCCAATTACTTTTGCGATAATGTAATAATAAATTTTGTGAACTTGTTTTTTTCTGAAAGAATTTGAGATTCATTCATCAAGTTCGGAAGAAACCCTTGTAACGGCAGACTGTAATCAAGAAAATAACTTTTGCTATGTAAGAGAATTAAACCACTTAAACAATATAAAATAGTAAGCTTAATTTCTTAATTATATGGAGTTTCTCAGGGAATATTATTTATGCATTTGGTTGGGGCAGTAAATTCTACAGTTACGTTTACCAAAAGAAATGCGGATCCCCCTATGTGAGATCCGCAGATGTATCAATGTCAATTTGATGGTATGCAGTGAAGGCAGTTTCGTGATGGCAATTCAACCAGAAGCCTGCACTTCAGAATCAATGAGATTATTGGATGATACCACCTGTTGCGGAAAAGTGAACTTTCCCGTTATATCCCGAAATCCAGCCATGGTCTTCACCCATAAACGTAATTCCGGTATTTGTGTCGGTGGAGGCATTATCTACAATCTGCTCTGTCCATGTATCACCACCATCTGTCGTGTAATAGACAACGGAACCACCCGTAGGGCGCTGGCCTACCACCCAGCCTCTGCTGTTGTCCAGAAAGTAGATATCATTGATCATCGTATTTTCGATGCCTGCGACTTTAGTCCAGCTTTCACCGCCATCCGTGGTTTTGATGACTGTACCTGAGCCGTCGCCCATGAAGTGTCCTCCGGCCCAGCCGGTATTGGAGTCGATAAATGAGATGCCAGAAAAAGATCCGGATGCATTGGGCGATCGTTCAGTCCACGTTGTTCCCCCGTCAGAGGTGGTTCTGAGTGAACCGTTATAACCAATGATCACACCATTGGTTTCATCAAAGAAATGACTGGCGTAGTATTCTTCACCGGCAAATGACTGTTCATCCCAGGTGAGACCTCCATCCGTGGTGCTGAGGATGATTCCGTTGCACCCTACAACCCATCCGGTTTGATTACTTACGAAATCGATGGAAACCAGGCATGTATTGAAATTATCTCCCTGTTCAGACCATGTTTCACCTCCATCAGTGGTGTGCAGTATAAATCCATTACTAGTGGCTGCCCAACCCGTATTCGCATCGACAAACGTGAGTTGCCAAATACTGTAGGGCATGTTATAAAGAGTCCAGTTATCACCACCATCTTCTGTTTTGATTAAGGCATTATTCCCTGCTGCCCAGCCGATGTTTTCATCAATGAAAAAGATATCATTTAGTTCGGCAGATGTTCCTGTGTCGAGAGTAATCCAGTTACTGTTTTCAGGCTGGGTAATTTCCTCTTCCTCTTCTTCTTCCTCTTCAATTCCGGTTGACGTATCCGAGCATGCACTGAGTGCAAGCATGGTCAATATCAGACTCAAAGACAGGACGATCTTGAATATGTGGGTTAAGGTTTTAATTGTCATTGGTCACCTCCATTTGTGTTCATCAGATTAACTTCACAAAATGTAGGTTCCGGACTGTATCGAGTCTTGATGATTTATTGCATCCTTTTGACATTTTCTATCATTTCGGTCAAAAAAAGGCCTCAGAGCCATTTTTTTGAGAAAAAAACTAAAGGGAGTAAAATATGATAGAGAAGAGAAGGGTGGGTATCAGAGGGTCCCGATATGCGAGGTGATTTCTTACAAGTTGCCGGGTTAAAGGCTATTGAAATTTTTGTGAGTATTTTGAGGGTGTGGTTCCAAACTGTTTTTTAAAGCTGCGCGAGAACGTAGCCTGACTGGAAAATCCCGTTTGATAACAGATCTCAGCTACATTTCCAGCACCTTTCTCCAAAAGATCTGCAGCCCTCTGAAGCCGCATACTGCGAATCAGTTTTCCGGGAGGTTGATTGATCAATGCGTTTACTTTTCTGTTTAACTGAGCCTGACTCATATTAACGTCTGCGGCCAGTGCTTCTACGCTGTACATTTCATTATCAATATTGGATTCAATGGCATCTATAACACGGCCTAAAAATTTCTGATCCAGAGATGTAGCCTGCACCTCTTCAGGGCGGATAAAGAGTTGATCTGCGAACTGCTTTCTCAGGCTCTTACGCATTGCAATTAGCTTGTCGATACGCAATTTGAGCTCTTTGTCATTAAAAGGCTTGGTGAGATATGCATCCACTCCGCTTTCAATTCCCGATAGCTTATGCTCATCATCGGCACGGGCAGTGAGCATAATGACGGGGATATGACTTGTCTTCTCGTCTTTACGCAGATGTTGCATGAACTCCAACCCGTTCATTTTAGGCATCATAACATCACATACAATCAAATCAGGAATAATGGATACAGCTTTTTTGTAACCCGATTCACCATTGGAAGCGGTGATGACAGAATACCACTGCCCAAGATAGCTTTGAAGATAGTCCTGCATATCTGCATTGTCTTCTACAATCAGAACCAAGTCCCTGTTCTCCTCTGATCCGTTTACAGTTTCTGTATAGGCTTTTTTCTCATCAATGGATTCGAAGTGCTGAGGAGTCTGTTCAGTGATAAACGATGATGAATCGGGATCAGCTACTGCCGGAGTTTCTGTCTGAAGGATAAGTTGTTCACTCTGATTTAGTGGCAGCCAGACAAAAAAGGTGCTGCCTTCGTTTTCAGTACTGTCGACCCAGATTAATCCCTTATGCAGTTCAACAAGCTGCTTTGTGAGAGCCAGGCCAATTCCGCTTCCTTCAAACAGGCGGGTGTCAGAATCGTCAACCTGGAAAAAGCGATCAAAAATGTGGGGTAAATGTTTTTCAGGAATTCCAATTCCATTGTCTGACACCTGAAAAAGCACACCATCAGGTTTTTCAGTTTCCGGGTTTGTGGATAGATGTTTATTCGCTGTCTGATCAGAGTCATTTAATTCGGGAAGAGGAGCCAAGCAGGTTTCGACACATACAGTCCCACCTTCTCCAGTGAATTTAATGGCATTGGATACCAGGTTGGTCAGAATTTTTTCCAGTTTGTCAGGATCATGATCCAGAATGATTTGCTTATCAGGAGTTATGACTTCAAGCGATATATTTCTGTCCTCAGCGAGGGTCTCAAAAGAGTTGCCTATTTTATTGATCAAAGGAACTGCATTCTGTCTGATAAACGTCAGATTCATCTGCCCAAATTCCAGTCTTGACAGGTCCAGCAGCTGATTTACAAGCTCATTCAGCCTGCTTGCATTTTGAACGGCATTTTTCATTTTCTTTCGGGCACCCGGGTCTGTGGTACCAGGTAATACCGATTTTATCTGACCAAGGATAAG
>JAWVZW010000089.1:0-7685 GCA_033721975.1 Balneolaceae bacterium | reverse complement strand
TCAAAAGACAGCCCAAAAATTGCGTGAAATAATCGAGGTTGCTGCAAAATGATCCGCGCCATACGTCAACTCCGAAAAGACCTGCTTATGTCTGATAAAACCAGAAAATACATCCTCTATGCCATTGGTGAAATCCTGCTTGTGGTGATCGGGATTCTCATCGCACTGCAGGTTAATAACTGGAATATAGACAGACAGGAACGAGCAGAAGAGCGTCAGATTATGTTAAATCTTCGGGCTGAATTTGAAGAGGCTATCACACAGTTAAACTATCTGAATGGGCTCAGAGATAACATTCTTTCTTCCGCGGATTCTCTGGTTTCCCTTTCGAATGCCAATGGCCCATTTGAGGAGAATTCACTGGACAGCCTATTCATGTGGCAGAACTATACACCCACGTTTAATGATCCGACCGGCAGCCTGAGTTCTCTCATTTCATCCAATAAAATTAACCTGATTTCGGACAATGAGCTGAAGCTTGAATTACTTTCCTGGCCAAGAGAATCTGAAGATATGACAGAGGATGAAGTACGAGCCGTTTTGGTGCATGATGATTATTACCGGCCATATACTCATAAATATATCTCGATGGCAAACATGATGGAAAAGTATCAAATGCCGGATAACCGATTTAATCTGGTAGATGAGGAAATTGTAGGCCTGGTTCCTTCCCGATACGTACTAAGTGATTACGAATCATTGCTTCAGGATGCCGAGTTCATCAACGTCTTGCACACAAAGGTTGTGTTTATGAATTTATCCAAAATTGAATCCATCAATTTAATCGCCAAAGCAGAAGGGATTATCGACCTCATCAACCGAAACTTGGATGAGTAAATGGATGGATCTCAACCTGCCCCCTACTTAACTGAGACCCCGCCTCCCGACTCAATACTCAATACTCAATACTCAAATTGCTTAATCACCGCAATATCCCTTACTTATTCCCTATCTAGATTGGGGTAACAATATGATCACACTCTTCCGAAGGATCCGTGAAAAGCTTATCGCCTCCGGATCTCTTACAAAGTACCTCCTCTACGCCATCGGAGAGATTCTGCTGGTGGTAATCGGAATCCTCATTGCCCTGCAGGTAAATAATTGGAATGAGGAGCGGAAAGCAAAAAATGATGAGGAGGCATTACTCCAAAATGTGATGAGTACAATCTATGCCGATTCATTGAACTTTGAGAATTCTATACTGACTTTGGATCAGGTAAATACCGTTCATGAGAACCTGGTCCGGATCCAGAAAAGTGAACTATCTCCCGATAGTCTTAGAAATACATACTTGCTAAGAAGGTCGATTTTATTTGAGCCGGTAAGTAACAGGGATTACCCCGATCTCCCCAATCAGGTCATTGAACCGGAAGTACGACAAGCGGTACTGGATTATTACCAGTCGCTTAGACGATGGCAGTTCATTATTGATAACTATAACGATTTTATTGAAAATCAGATGCGGCCTCAGCTGGGGAATTGGCAGCTGCTGAATTTCGGGTACGGATTCGTGGAAGAGGAAGATGAAGCAAATAACCTGATCAACGATAAAAGGTTGATCCAGCTGCTGGATAATACTGATTTTCAACAGTTATTATTCGAAGCTGCTGTTAAAACAAGAAATCTGAGGGGAATATTACCCTATATCGTAGAACAGCGTGAAAACCTCAAAACGGAGATCACTAAAGTATTGGATCGTTAAACCTATTTAGATACACCAGCCAATATGCAGCATTAAAAACTAAACATCAGATATGATCACTTTCTTTAGAAGAATCCGGGAAAAACTGATTGCGTCCGGGTCAATCACAAAATACCTGCTTTACGCCATCGGTGAAATCCTTCTTGTGGTCATTGGGATACTGATTGCGCTGCAGGTAAATAACTGGAATGAAGAGCGACTGCGGCAGAATGAAGAGAAAACAACCCTCGAAAATCTTTTAGCAGATCTTAATTCCAGTAAGATACAGTTAGAAAGTAAGATCAATTCGGTTGAGGCAGATCAGGAAGCTATCATCAAAATGCTGAATATGGACCCGGATACTGAAAGTATTGATAATGGTAGCATTGACAAAATTGCTGATGAAGTCCTTGCACCTCCCACATTCGATCCTGATGAAGCAAATATCCGTGAAATCATAAATTCCGGTAAAATTAGTCTAATCTCCAATGAAATACTGAGAAACTCCATTTTGAAATGGGAAGGAAGCATGCAGGATGTGAGAGAAATTCAGCTGGCTCTTGCTTCAACTTCCGGTAAAGAATTTGAACTCATTTCCAATGCCATAACCCTCAGGTCATTTTATGCAGAATTAGGCCCTTCAGACTTTGAGTCCACGTCTTCTGAACTGCTCTATTCAAAACAAATTGAAAATTACTACACGCTCAAATTTCGGCGATTAAACGTTCTGATGGACAGGTACCAAGCTATTGGTGACTTAATTGATACAATGATAATCGAAATCGAAAAAGCAGTTATGGATTAATGCTTCGATTCTTCCGACATATCAGAAAAACGCTTATGGAACAGAACAAAACACGCACCTACCTCCTGTATGCCCTTGGAGAAGTCCTTCTGGTAGTAATTGGGATACTGATCGCATTACAGATCAATAACTGGAATGAAAGTCGAATCGAAAACCAGGTATTGCAAAGCTACTATCAACAGCTACTTATCGATCTGGAAAATGAAAGGGTTAATCTCGAAGACCGGATCCAACGAATGGACAGCAGTATTACTGCATATGATACCTATTTACAAATGTTTGAGTCACAGGGTGTTGAAGCAGATGAAATATTAGATGCTATTGGAGAACTCGATTTTAGCATCGAATATGTAACCTTCAAAATGAATACGGTTGAAACTCTCCAATCTACCGGAGATATCAGACTGATGCCTATAAACATACGAAATGCGATCCTGGATCTGCAAAGAGATCAGGAAAGAAACATACGGACCGAAGCTAATAATATGCTGTACCTGGAACAGCAACAGAAAGCCTATGCTGAAGGTTGGAATCCCCTGTTACCCAGATTACGGATAAGTAATCCAGAGTTGGCTGAAAGGTTCGATAATGGAATAAATTGGGGGCAAGTGTTACTAACGATGGAAGCCGCTCATATGATTAAAAACTATACGGAAATACAGCGGGTAGAGCGATTTGAAAAAATGCTGTTAGATATCGAAGCGTTGGAAGTTCTTATTCAAAATGAAATGAAAGGATAAATGCTTCGATTCTTCCGACATATCAGAAAAACGCTTATGGAACAACATAAAGTAAAAACCTATCTGCTCTATGCTATCGGTGAAGTCCTTCTTGTGGTAATCGGTATCCTCATCGCGCTACAGGTAAATAACTGGAATGAAAACCAGAAGGAGAGGGATTTTGAGCACAAAATATTGACAGAAATACATTCCACTCTTATAACAGAATGGGAGAGAAGGGAGCAGGATTTTGAAGGTTATGCACGGGCCAAAGAGAGTATTGGTTATTTAACCCTTGTTCGAAACGGAGAAATCACGGAACCGGATTCATTGATGCATCACATTCGAAGAATTAATATCCGTCAGTTTTTTATTTCGAACAGCGGGGCCTATGAAACTCTGAAAACATCCGGGCTGGATAAAATAAGCAATGAAAATCTGCGCCGGCAGCTGGTCGCCTATCATGAAGAATACCTGCCGGCTACATCCATGATGATTAACAGCGTTTTACGAAATTCGATCACAGAGAATATTGATCTATACGACAGGCTGTTTGTGAACGGAGTGCAGCTGAACGATGAGGGTGAATTGGTTGATACGCACCCACACTTATCTCGTTCAGACCTTGAATCAGAAGACTTTCTGGCATTTCTGAGAAACGCCAATGCCATTCAGGAACAATTCACCATTTTTCTCCGCGCCACTCAGGGTCGTGCGGACCAGCTGTTAGAGCTAATTGAAAATGAAATTGGGTTTGATTCCATTGAAGAATCATAAAGTCTGTTAATTGAACGCATCTTTATTTAATACGCCAAACTTGGTATTAACCGTATGATCACCCTATTCCGCCGAATCCGTCAAAACCTGATTGAATCGGGTTCACTGATCAAATACCTTCTGTATGCTATCGGTGAAATCCTGCTGGTCGTGGTCGGAATTCTGATCGCCCTGCAGGTGGATACCTGGAATACGGAACGGGAAAACCGGGTGCTTGAACAGCAGATGCTGATGAACCTGAGAGACGAAATCAGGACTAACCAGAGAGAACTGAAACGGGATAATGACTTAAATACGCAGTCGCTGGATGCCTGGTATCAGTTGCTGGATGCAAACAGAGTCAACTATTCGCCGGAGAAAACGGATAGTTTAATAGGCCATGCTTTTAATTTTGCCACATTTGATGCACGAACGGGAGTCATCGATGAAATAATCGCCTCAGGCAGCCTCAAATTGATAAAGGACGAAAAACTGAAGTTCATGATCAGTCAGTGGTCCGGTGAGCTGAACGACCTCAGAGAAGATGTTGTCATACGCCGGGATTTCTGGGTGAATGTCGTTCAGCCGCTGTTTCAGACCTATATACCCACACGTAATTCGGAGCGTACCCAGGTGCGCAGCGATTATAACCGGGAAATCAAAGTAGAGCCGATTCATGTGGACAGACAAAACTACGAACGTTTTTTTAACTCGCTCGAAGTGGACGGAGCCATCTATACATCGTATCTCAATCAGTCTTTTGTGCATACGAATGAGACAAACATCGCGGCGGATCTGGATGAATTTCTGGAAATCGTAGAGGCGAATATTCATGATTAATTTATTACGACATATCCGAAAAAAACTGATGGAACAGAATGGTCGATGGTCGATGGTCGATGGTCGATGGTCGATGGTCGATGGTCGATGGTCGATGGTCGATGGTCGATGGTCGATGGTCGATGGTCGATGGTCGATGGTCGATGGTCGATTAAAGATGTCTTTTTCCCAGACAACTCAAAACTAAGCACTCAAAACTCAAAACTAATTACTCAATACTCATGACTCACTACTCAATACTATCATGATCACCCTCTTCCGAAGGATCCGTGAAAAACTGATTGCCTCCGGGTCAATCACAAAGTACCTGCTCTATGCCATCGGTGAAATCCTTCTGGTCGTAATCGGAATCCTGATCGCGCTTCAGGTAAATAATTGGAATGAAGAGCGTAAGGAACGGGAACGGGAAAAGGCCTATCTGGAAGCTATCCGAGAAGATATGATCGCCAATATTGAGGAGATAGAGGAAGATATTGCCGATAATGAGAGAGTCATCAGTAAATCTGAAGAACTGATTCGTTTATCAGTTTCCGGTAATTATGCTGCCATGGAACAGGACAGTCTGCTGGCTGTGATTTACACTCTTGGAAACTACTCTCTTATACAGCTGGAAGAAGGAACCATTGAAGAGATTATGAGTTCGGGATCACTCCAGGTATTCGAAAATGAGGAGTTGCGCAGCATCATCGCCGACTGGGAAAGAAATCTAATTGCCATACGAGAAATGGAAAGATTTGCCCGCGAGGGTCAACAGCATTTTATACAACGATTGCAAGAGTTCGTACCAGCGTATAAAATCGGGCTGGATCCGAATATCCTCACACCAGAGATAAGTAATGAACTCTTCAATGATATCCGTTTCATGAATACTATTGACAATATTCGATTTGTAGCAAGAGTATTGAATGAGCAATACAGTGAAAAAATCAACCAAATAGAGCAATTGATTCTGCTGATTGATCAGGAATTAAGAAGATTTTAAGAACACACCCTTCATCGGTCTTCGGTCTTCGGTCTTCGGTCTTCGGTCTTTTATCAACCATCACAAATTCTTTTCACATTCCAAACTATCCTGATCAAATCAGCACTTGATTGATCAGCGCCACGGTAAAGATGCTCAGTAAAAACCACCCTATAAAGCCTTGAATGATACAGATGTAACGCCCTACTCCCTGCGTCGGGATGGCCCCGAATCCTAACGTGACAAACGCATTCAGGCTCAGAGCAAAGGCATTCAGCCAGCTTCTGAAGATACCGGCCACCATTACGAAGAACGGTTGTACATAACCGTGATCGTTTTTGTCAATAAATTTCCGGTAGTCACCGATCAGCCGCACTTTACTTTTGGTGTCCCATTCCGATGGGAAGAGGAAATAAATGAAGGAGAAAAAGAGGATAATCAAAAAAGAGATCACAATGGCACGAGCCGGACTGGTACCGCTCCGGATATAAAACTTCAATAGCTTACCGATCTGATATTGTACCCAGCTTTCAAAGCTTCCTGTTTCAATATAGTTCTGGTAGTCATAATTGAGCATCAGATCTTTCAGATCGATATAGGCAGCATTGGCGGAAAGCATGTCCCCTCGTTCTTTGTAGTTGGTGTGCATCTGTTTGTAGTTATACACCAGCTTATTATAGAGTTGTCGCTGCCTGATCTCTTCACGTTCACCGATAATGAATGTACGTTCCTGCCACTGCTCCCAGGTGCGAACCCCATTATCTTCCACTCCAAATCCTCCCTCAAACTGATCGAAAGGCAGATAGTTGCTGGGGTCATGAAAGTTTGTACCATCAATATTGACTGCCCGGGTAAATCGGTTATCGATCATATTCAGATTCCCGACATTCGAATCCATAAAATCCACTTCACCCAAAAAAATGTTATTCGACATAAATAAAGAAGGGGTAATGAACTCAAGGGGAATACGGGCTACGGTATCGTCAGGCAGTCGAAAGGTTGTCCCTGTAACCATTGCCCTTTCCACGGGGCTTTCAAGGGTACCAAATGGATAATAAGACGTCCCAAAGCTTGGCTCAAAAAATATCTGTGCAATCGAAAGGTCGGATTCCGCAATGTTAATCCTGCCTAACCCTGCTACATAATTGTTATCTATTCTTGGACTCTTAACCCTGAGAAACCGTACCACATCATAATCATTCAGGCTCCATAACATGCTATTCGTTTCTATATCATTTAATTGGACAAGCTGTTGCTGAGTCGTTTCGATCTGATCCATCATGTTTTCAGAATTGACCAATACCAGCCGATTCAGCTTCATTTTTTCCAGATGAATGATACCCTGGCCGTTTTGAATAATCAGGTCACGATCTTCAAAATTGATCAGCGAGTCGGATGTCAGGGTTAATGGCAGATCCGGTCTGGCGGCCAGAATTTCCATCACATCAAGACCCTCCCAGTTCAGCCAGTTACCTATGGAGTTGTAATGCGTCTTATTTCTGAGGGCAACCACCGGCCTTTCGCTCAAAGCTTCCAGGATCCACAGATAGTCGATATTTTCTTCTGCATAAAACGCTTCCTCCCGGGCAATCAGATCGGAGAATTCACGCGTTGAACGAATCAGCTCCAGATCGGGATCTGCCCGAACCTGATCAAGGTTGGTAAAGCCATAAAGCAGCGCATTGTCAAGCAGATCCAACGCTTTCTCCTGATCGCCTGCTAAAGCCCAAGAGCATGAAGCATTGTAATAATCGATTCCATTAGCTTGGCCTGTTTCAATCAGCTCTTCAAATGTTTCACCGGCCTGCTGAAAATCTCCGACCCGATAGTACTGAATTGCTACAGTTCGCAGTGAGTCCTGAGCCATCAGATTACCGGTAATCAAACAGGTCGATAAGATCATCCCTGTAAGAAAAAAAATAG
>JAWVZW010000088.1:0-7717 GCA_033721975.1 Balneolaceae bacterium | reverse complement strand
TCTGATTTATCTTTTCCGTTTGAGGATGTCTCTTTTTCTGATTCTTTTTTCTTAGTCTCTTTAGAATCTTCAGATTTAACGGATGACTGTTTCCCTGTGGCAATCATGGCAATCGGCTGACCAACTTCCACTGTTTCACCGGCTTCTACCAGGATTTCAACCAGTGTGCCGGCTTCAGGTGAAGGGACTTCCGTATCCACTTTATCGGTAGCAATTTCGAGCAGAGGCTCATCCACTTCTACGGTATCGCCTACACTTTTAAGCCATTCCAGTACCTCGCCTTCCATAACGGATTCGCCCATCTGGGGCATCACAACTTCAACTTTTTCTCCGCCTCCATCGCCGTTTGATGAATCGGCTGATGGCGCCTCCTCTTTTTCTTCAGTCTCCTCATCCTCGGATTCGGATTCTGATTCCGATTTAGAATTGGTTTCAGACTCAGTCTCTTTTTCTTCTTTTTTCTTCTCTTTTTTATCTGAGGAGTCGGATCCGGATGAATCATCTGAAGAGCCGGAAGCTTCTCCATCAGTGTCAATTACGGCAATAGGCTGGCCAACCTCCACGGTTTCATCAGCTTCCACCAGTATTTCCACAAGAACACCGGCTTCCGGTGAGGGGACTTCGGTATCTACCTTATCCGTCGCTATTTCAAGAAGCGTTTCATCCACTTCCACTTTGTCGCCAACGCTCTTTGCCCACTCTATCACGGTTCCTTCCATTACGGATTCACCCATCTGGGGCATTACAACTTCAACCTTTGCCATGCTTATCTATGCTAAACTTACTGGTTTTGAATACGATATTGTGCGGTTTTTAGCCTGACACCAAAGATCAGAATAATCGGTATCAGATCAAAATTCAGCAGGTAACTTCACAGAGTTGAAATGACAGACAACTGTCTAAAAAACCGCTTTTACTTGCTGAACCATGGCAACCCTCTCCTGAATCCGGTTTAGTTTAAAAACTCATTTATTCGGGGTATCCCATTTGTGCTATTTCGGTTTTTCCATCAAAACACTATACTCACTACCATTCAAACATTAAGCTACCGGCTCTTTGCAATGAAAGCTTTCTCGGCTATTCTGATCCTGACATGGTTTCTAAACCTCTTCCTGCCGTGGTGGTCTGCCCTGCTGCCCGCCATAGCAATTGGTGCCTGGCTGCTTGACGGAACCCTGAAGGCTTTTCTTATAGGGCTTGCAGGCGGTGGCCTTGCCTGGCTGATACAGGCTCTTTATATCCACATCGCCAATGATGGCATCCTTGCAGGGCGCATCGCAGAAACCATGCAGGTGGGTTCACCGGTACTGGTTCTTCTATTCACATTTCTGATAGGCGGCCTGATAGGTGGGGCTGGTGCACTGTTCGGTTACAGGCTTCGTATCACCCTTCAACCAGAATCTAATCACCGCAACCAGGGTTAAAAATATTTACCGATTCCGATCACACATTGACCTATGAGCGAATATCCCAAAACCGACGATCCGAACGTACCTGAGACTAAAGGAAAAAAGAAGAGCCTGTTTACACGCTTCCTCGATTTTGTGGAGTGGCTTGGCAACCTTCTTCCCCATCCGGTAACCCTCTTTGCACTGTTTGCTTTTGGCGTAGTGCTCCTCAGCGGCCTGGCCGAATGGATGGACTGGAGCGCGCCGGATCCGCGGCCTGAAGGATCAAGCGGCCGCGCACCCGATGGCATAATCCGGCCCGTCAGCTTGCTGAATGCTGAAGGATTGCGAATGATCGTACAGAACATGGTGAGCAATTTCACCAGTTTTGCACCACTGGGAGTTGTTCTTGTAGCCCTGTTGGGAGTTGGAGTCGCAGAACATTCCGGCCTGATCAGTGCAGTGATCCGCGGGATAGTCCTGAAAGCTGCATCTTTTAAACCAAAAGAGACGAATGCAACCGGATTGGCCGCTATTCCACGCCGGACAATCAACTTTCTTCTGACACCGAAAAACCTGGTGACCATTGCCATTTGTTTCTCGGCCGTCATATCAAATACGGCCTCCGAAATGGGGTATGTGGTACTAGTTCCGCTGGCAGCCGTCATTTTTCACTCTATGGGGAGGCATCCGCTTGCCGGACTGGCATGTGCTTTTGCCTGCGTCTCGGGTGGTTACAGTGCCAACCTGCTGTTGGGAACCATTGATCCGCTACTTGCCGGGCTTACACAGGAAGCTGCGCAGCTGATCGACCCCGAATACGAAGTGGTTGCCACCGCCAACTACTACTTTATGTTCGCCAGCACCTTCCTGATTACGGCAATGGGTGCATTTGTTACGCTCCGCATTGTTGAACCCAAACTGGGAGCTTACGATGAAAGCATGGCAATGGAAGATCTATCGGATGAAACTTCCATGGAGCCGCTGAACGATAAAGAACGTCGTGCTCTGAAATGGACCGGAGTTTCCATCCTGGTAATGTTCGGAATCCTGGCGCTTACCATTGTCCCGGAAAACGGCATTCTGAGAAATCCTGAGACCGGCGACTGGAAAAACTCTCCTTTTCTGAGAGGCATTGTCACCTTCATCTTTATCTGCTTCCTGATTCCGGGCTTTGTTTACGGACGCCTGGTGGGCACGATGAAGGATGACCGGGATGTGATCAAGGGTATGTCGCAGGCAATGTCCACCCTTGGACTGTATATTGTAATTGTGTTTTTTGCCGCCCAGTTTGTTGCCTATTTCGGGTGGAGTAACCTGGGTCAGATTTTTGCCGTGAAAGGTGCCCAGTTCCTGGAGAGCATGGGTGCTACAGGACCCATCATTTTTATCGGGTTTATCCTGGTTTCCGGATCCGTGAACCTGATGCTGGGTTCCGCCTCCGCGCAATGGGCCGTAACGGCCCCCATCTTTGTACCTATGTTGATGCTGATAGGCTATACACCGGAGGTTATCCAGGCGGCTTATCGGATCGGCGATTCAGTCACCAACATCATTACACCGATGATGAGTTATTTTGGGCTGATTCTGGCATTCGCCAATAAATATGACAAAGATCTTGGTATTGGAACCATTATCGCCATGATGCTGCCCTACAGCATCTTCTTTCTGATCGGATGGATGGCGCTCTTCTATCTGATGGTATTCGGCCTGGGTATCCCTGTTGGGCCCGGAGAAGAGGTGTATTATATGATGGGGAATTGACAGGCGATTTGCGACTGGTGATTTGTGATTAGTGATTAGCGATTGGCAGTTGGCAGTTGGCAGTTGGCAGTTGGCAGTTGGCAATATGATATAACCTGAACTCAACTCATTACTCAAAAGCTACATCAGAGAACACAAATCACAAGTCGTTCATCTCACATCACTCATCTCACCTCTTTTTCCTTTGCCTTTTCTATCCCGTGTCCTTACCTTATCGAAACTTTAAACCAAGCTGATGTTTTCGCCCAATCCAAACAGCTGCCATTACGATTTTTCACACCTATTTATCCGACACGGATTCCGTAGTCGGATTTTTTTTGGACTTTATTCAGCGCCTTTCCATCTCCATAAGCCTGCCACCCGCGATTTTGCAGGTCCATTTTTATCCGTTAATTCAACACGCATCCATCCATCATGACACCCATCGCACCTGATCATAAACCCGCAATCCTTGCCCTGTCCGACGGAACCGTTGTTCGGGGCCGTGCAATTGGCATCACCGGCACAACCGGCGGAGAACTTTGCTTCAATACAAGTATGACCGGGTACCAGGAAATCTTTACCGATCCAAGCTATTACGGTCAGCTCATGATGATGACCTATCCGCATATCGGCAACTATGGTACTATGAGCCGCGACGATGAAGCACGCCGCGTTATGATTGCAGGCCTGATCGTCCGGTCATTCTCCGACGACTACAGCAATCCCATGGCCGACGGTTCCCTGCAGGACTACCTGAAGCGCAACAATGTAGTGGGTATTTCAGGAGTGGATACCCGAATGCTGGTACGGCACATACGCACCAAAGGGGTTATGAATGCAGTGATCAGCTCCGAGATTACCGATGAAAAAGAACTGGTCGAAAAGGCCAAAGAGTGGGACAACATGGTTGGCCTGGAATTGGCTACGAAAGTGACACGCAAGGAAGCTCAAACTATCACATCAGAGGGCCCATACCGCATTGCGATGATGGATTATGGTGTAAAACAGAACATCATCAACAATTTTGTGAGCCGCGGCTGCACCCTCCGGATATTCCCTGCAGAAACACCCGCTGATGAGGTGATGGAATGGGAGGCCGACGGTTATTTTTTCAGCAACGGCCCCGGCGATCCGAATGCGTCCTCCTCCTATGGACTACCCGTGGTGGAGGCTGCGAAAAAGTCCGGAAAGCCTTTATTCGGCATATGTCTCGGACATCAGCTGATGGCACTCTCCGAGGGCATCGAGGTCAAAAAGATGTTTGTAGGCCATCGCGGTGCCAATCAGCCGGTCATGAATCTGGAGAGCGGCCTTGTAGAAATTTCTACTCAGAATCACGGATTTGCCGTGGATGAAAAGAAACTGGACGAATCGAAGGTGGACGTAACCCATATTAACCTGAATGACCGAACCATAGAAGGTCTCAGGTTCAAGAATTTTCCGGGAATGTCGGTACAGTATCACCCCGAAGCATCACCCGGCCCGCACGATTCCTCTTATCTGTTTGACAATTTCATGGATATGGTAAAAGAAGCAGCCGGCAGCAAGGCTCAGAAACCTGATTAAATAGAATGTGAAACCTGAGGATTGTACGCTGTACACACTGCTCATTCGAACATCATCAATCAACAATCACAAATCATAACTCGATAAAATGCCCCGTCGCGACGACATCCATAAGATCCTGATTATCGGCTCCGGCCCAATTGTAATTGGCCAGGCCTGTGAATTTGACTACTCCGGTACACAGGCATGCCGGTCTCTGAAAGAAGAAGGGTATGAAGTGGTACTCATCAACTCCAATCCGGCCACAATCATGACTGATCCCATGATGGCCGATGCGATTTACCTGAAACCGCTCACCACCGACTCCATCCGTGAAATTGTTGAAAAAGAGAAACCCGATGCGGTATTGCCCACTATGGGCGGACAAACGGCGCTGAATCTGGCCCGCGACCTTCAGCACGAAGGCTACTGGCGAGAAAACGGCATCCAGATTATCGGAGTCAATATGGACGCCGTAGACATCACCGAAGACAGGCAGCTATTCCGGGATTTGATGGAGAATATCGGAATTGAGCAGTGCCGAAGCCGAACAGCTAACTCACTTCTGGATGCTAAAGAGATTGTTGAAGAACTGGGCGGTCTTCCTATTGTAATTCGCCCGTCCTTTACCCTTGGTGGTACGGGCGGCGGCATTGTCTGGAATGAGGATGAATTTGAAAGAAAGGTGCTTCGCGGGCTGGAAATGAGCCCTGTACACCAGGTTCTGATTGAAGAAAGCATCTTCGGATGGAAAGAGTATGAGTTGGAACTTCTTCGTGACAAAAATGATAACGTTGTCATTGTCTGCCCGATTGAGAACCTGGATCCCATGGGAGTTCACACCGGTGACTCGGTGACTGTTGCCCCAACACAGACCCTTACCGACAAGCAGTATCAGCACCTTCGGGATGCCGCCATCAAGATGATGAGATCCATCGGAGATTTTGCCGGAGGCTGTAATGTACAGTTTGCTGTAGAACCCGGCAGTGACCGTCTGGTTGCCATCGAAATCAACCCACGGGTGAGCCGATCTTCAGCACTGGCTTCCAAGGCTACCGGGTATCCGATTGCCAAAATTGCCACCAAGCTGGCAGTCGGGTATACGCTCGACGAACTGCCCAATCCGATCACACAGGTTTCTTCAGCCTGCTTCGAGCCGTCCATAGACTATGTAGTCGTAAAGATCCCTCGTTTCAACTTTGACAAATTTTCCGGAGTGGATGAAGAACTGACCACGCAGATGAAAGCCGTGGGCGAGGTAATGTCCATAGGCCGTAACTTTCCCGAAGCGCTGAATAAGGCGTGGCAGTCGCTTGAGATCGGACGCTCGGGACTGGGTGCTGATGGATATGACGACCCCGATCGAAAAACCATTCGTGAAAGACTGGTTCGTCCTTATTGGGATCGCACGCTTCAGATACGAAATGCATTCAAAATGGATGCTTCGGTTGAAGAAATTGCAGATATCACGAAAGTAGATCCCTGGTTCCTCCAGCAGATACGATATATGGTAAGCCTGGAAAACCGGACTGAGGGTCAGGAGCTGGATACAATTTCGAAAGAAGATCTTTATGAGCTGAAGCAGGCCGGCTTCTCGGATGTACAGATCGCATGGCTGCTGAGTAAAAGCGGTCCGGATGTAACGGAAGAGGACGTTCGGAAGAAACGACTCGATTGGGACATGAAGCCCAGCTTCAAACTTGTGGATACCTGCGCGGCAGAATTTCCTGCCGAAACACCTTATTACTATTCTTCCTATGAAAGTGAGAATGAAAGTGATGTAACCGACCGTAAAAAAGTCATGATTCTGGGCAGCGGTCCTAACCGGATCGGACAGGGCATCGAGTTTGACTACTCCTGTGTACATGCCGTGCTTGCTGCTCAGGAGATGGGATACGAAGCCATCATGGTGAACTGTAACCCCGAAACCGTGTCCACCGACTTTGACATCGCCGATAAACTCTACTTTGAACCGGTATTCTGGGAAAGGGTTCTGGATATTTATGAGCATGAAAAACCGGAAGGTGTAATTCTGCAGGTTGGCGGACAAACCGCACTCAAACTGGGCAAAAGGTTTGTTGAAGCCGGTATCAAAATTTTCGGAACCGAATTCGAAAAAATCGATTTTGCCGAGGACCGGGGTGAGTTCTCGCGTTTCCTGAAACAGCTTCATATCCCGTTTCCCGAGTACGGCGCTGCCAGGGATGCCGAAGGAGCCGTCGAAATAGCAAACCGGATCGGGTATCCGGTACTGATTCGACCCAGTTACGTACTGGGAGGACAGGGAATGCGAATCGCTGTGAAAGAAGAGGAACTGCGCAGGTATGTTGAACGAATTCTGCAGACCCACCCGGAAAATGATTTTCTGATCGACAAATACCTCGACAAGGCCATAGAGGTGGATGTGGATTCCGTTTTTGACGGTGAGGAGCTCCACATAGCGGGAATCATGCAGCATATTGAGCCTGCAGGTGTGCATTCGGGCGACTCAACCGCTGTACTGCCACCCTATTCCCTGAGCAAAATGGTAATCGAAACCATTGAAGAGTATCAATATAAGATTGCTAAAGAGATGGGAATTGTTGGGTTTCTGAATGTACAGTACGCCGTGAAGGGGGAGGACGTTTATGTGCTTGAAGCCAATCCGCGCTCAACCCGGACGATTCCATTCCTGGCTAAGGCTACCCAGCGTCCCGAAGCCAAGATTGGCGTCAAGGTGATGCTCGGAGCCAGTTTGAGTGAATTTGACCTGACTTCCAAATTGAAGCAATGGGCGATTAAGGAGCCGGTGTTCCCATTTGACAAATTTCCCGAAGTGAAAAAAGAACTGGGTCCGGAAATGAAATCTACGGGTGAGAGTATCTACTTTATGGAAAACTTCAATGACGATCACTTCCGGAAACCGTATGAGTTCAAGAATCTTTATCTGTCCAAATAATACAGTCATTTTCAGTCAAAAGGCGGTTTCTATGTAAACTTATTCAATTCCAAAACATGAATTTGAATTGAATGTTTGTTGGATCCCTTTTCTGCTTCTA
>JAWVZW010000087.1:0-7760 GCA_033721975.1 Balneolaceae bacterium | reverse complement strand
TTTCTTGGCAACACCGCCGTAGGTCTTCGCCATTACATTGGTAATCGCTGCCGTTAACGTGGTCTTGCCGTGGTCTACGTGACCTATCGTACCGATGTTCACGTGTGGCTTGGTACGCTGAAATGTCTCTTTTGCCATGGTTAAAAGAATTATTTGAGTTTTATTTTATATAGAAGAACATCTGATCGAACCTGAAGAGCCGATAGTCGGAATTGAACCGACGACCCCTTCCTTACCATGGAAGTGCTCTACCCCTGAGCTATATCGGCTTATTTCAGTGAGCGGGCGACCAGAATCGAACTGGCAACATTCACCTTGGAAGGGTGACGCTCTACCAATTGAGCTACGCCCGCAAATTTGAAATTCAAATCTACAAGCACCAAATTCCAAATAGCTAATTCGTAATTAATCATCATTTGGAAATTGGAATTTTGTGATTCAGAATTTTTTCTTGTGGGGGGAGCAGGATTCGAACCTGCGAAGTCTCACGACAACAGATTTACAGTCTGCCCCAGTTGGCCACTTTGGTATCCCCCCGGATTTTTTTCACAGACAACAGGGAAATTTTTACATGAGCCAGTGGCCGGATTTGAACCGACGACCGGCTGTTTACAAAACAGCTGCTCTACCCCTGAGCTACACTGGCTTAGATAAAAATTTTTTCCGCAAAAAAATCAGTCTCGCATAAAGTCAAAGAATTTCGCTTTCCGGTTGTGCGCCTGTCTTTTATTAATAGGTAAGGATTCTACCGGATAACCTGACTTGAGCACACAATTTTCCCATTGGCGAAAGACCTGAAAGCTAAAAACATCTCTTAAATTAATCAACTGTTGAGGAAGATTTTTTTTCAGGTTCTCCCTTTTTGCTTTTCATCTTTTTAAAAATGATTCTTGCACCTATCACGAGGATGACCAAAACCAATATGATTCTGCCGTAAATATTAAGGTACTCCCCGATCACTGCCCAGTTTTCATAGACAATCCATCCCAGCATCAGCAATATAAAATTCCATACCAGTGAACTCACAAATGAGCTGATCATGGTGGAATAAACATTTGTCTTGGTGATTCCTGCGGTAAGTGCTATGACAGACCTTGTACCGGCAAGAAAGCGATTGGCCAGGATAACGCCCTGTCCCCAATCGTGCATCCATCGTTTGCCGCGGTCAAAATATTTGATGTCAATAAACCGCATTAGCCAGAACCTTCGCCTCTGTTCCTCTATCCTGTCACCGAAATATTTGCCGAAAAGATACATGTTCATAAACCCGATGACCGAGGCAATGGTGGTAATGATCAATACCGGTACAAAACCGACAATCTGCTCTGCCGCCAGATATCCACCAAAGGCAACCAACACATCTCCCGGTAAAGGCGGAACAATATTTTCTATATA
This sequence comes from Balneolaceae bacterium, assembly GCA_033721975.1. GTDB lineage: Bacteria > Bacteroidota > Rhodothermia > Balneolales > Balneolaceae > Rhodohalobacter. The sequence goes on along the minus strand of JAWVZW010000087.1, from coordinate 6,365 downwards.
GGCCACCAGGAAGAAAATGATGTAGACACTTATTGGAGACAGCGTGAGTATCCAGTCTACTATCTGCTCCAGATAGATATCCATCAGTTCTCGCCCTTTTTCTTGAGCAGCGCGATGGCATGTACGGCGATTCCCTCTTCCCTGCCGGCAAAACCCATTTTCTCGTTGGTAGTTGCCTTAACGGATATTCTATCTACCTCACACCCCAAGCAATCTGCAATTGATTTACGGATGGAGTCAATATGTGGCCGAAATTTTGGCTGCTCGGCAATAATGGTCGCATCCAGATTGCCAAGCTCGAAGCCCCGATCCTTCACTTTTTGATAGCTTACCTTGAGCAGCTCGCGGCTGTCTGCACCTTTGTATTTCGGGTCTGTATCCGGAAAATGAGCTCCGATGTCTCCTAATGCAGCTGCACCCAGGAGTGCATCTGTAATGGAGTGAAGGAGAACGTCAGCATCAGAGTGGCCGGACAATTTCTTATGAAAAGGAATCTGAACCCCTCCGATGATCAGCCCGTCGCCTTCAGCAAAGCGATGAACATCATAGCCCAATCCGATTCTGAATGAATCCATTTAATTAATTTCCCGTGCCTGAGTCTAGCAGCCACTCTGCAAGTCTCAGATCGAGCGGGTATGTTATTTTAAAGTTTTCACGGCTTCCTTCTATCAGGTAGACAGGTTCTCCGATACGTTCTACCAATGAAGCATCATCTGTACCCAAAACGTTCTCTTCAAGGGCGGCTTCATATGCTTTTTTCAACACAGATGCTTTAAATATTTGAGGGGTTTGTGCCTGCCATAAGGTATTTCTGTCCGGCGTTGAACGGATCCGTCCGGATGAATCTGAAACTTTGATGGTATCTTTAGCCGGAACGGCTATAATGGCCCCACCCTTGCTGTCAGCTTCTTCAATGCATGCCCTGATCATCGCCGTATCAATAAACGGCCTTACCGCATCATGAACGGAGACAAGGGTTACATCATCCGAAAGAGTATTGAGCGCATTGCGAATGGAGTCCTGGCGTTCAGCCCCCCCACGTACCACGCGGGTCACCTTATCGGGAAACAGTTCCCGCAGAATACGCCCGGTGAGGTCTTGATAATCGGCCGAGGTGGGAATGACAATTTCATGCAGTTCTGATAGCGGTGCAAATTTCCTGAGTGTATGCTCAAGAATGGTTTTCCCGCCGATGGTCAGATAGGGTTTAGGTATTTTTTTACCCAACCTCTCACCCGAGCCGGCAGCGGGAATTATCAGAGCAAGGCTTCTTACTTTTGTCACCCTGTACCTCTCCGGCTATAGTATCAGCATGGCATCGCCAAACGAAAAGAACCGGTAATCTTTTTCTACGGCTTCTTTGTAAGATTCCTTGATAAACTCAAATCCGCCAAAGGCTGCAGCCAGCATCAGAAGCGTCGACTCAGGTCTGTGGAAGTTGGTAATGATCGCTTCCGTGATTTTAAAGTTGTAATCAGGATAGATGAATTTGTCTGTCCATCCCGTGCCGGGCTTGGACATGCCGCTGGCCATTACACTGGTTTCGATAACCCGTACCGCTGACGTACCGCAGGCCACTACCTTATTCTTTTTACTCTTCAGAGCTTCGTTGATGCGATCGGATGACTCCTTTGAAATGTAATAGTTTTCAGAGTCCATTCGATGCTTGGTAAGATCCTCTACCTCAACCGGACGGAATGTACCCCAACCGATATGTAGGGTAACCGGCACAAAATCGATTCCTTTCTTTTCCAGTTTCTTTACCAGCTCGGGAGTAAAGTGCATTCCTGCTGTGGGTGCTGCAACCGCTCCGCGCTCCTTTGCAAAGATGGTTTGGTATTTTTCCTTGTCGGAATCTTTGGGCTCACGCTCGATGTAGGGAGGTAGCGGCATATCACCGATTTCGTCAAGACGTTCATAGAGATCCTGATTCGGTCCGTCATACAAAAATCGGATAGTCCGGCCGCGTGAGGTGGTATTGTCAACAACTTCGGCCATTAAGTCCTCACCAAAATAGAGTTTGTTTCCAATCCTGATTTTCCTGGCAGGTTCAACCAATACATCCCAAAGCATGTTTTCGGGCTGTAATTCTCTAAGCAAAAAGACCTCAATATCCGCTTCCGTTTTCTCCTTCTTTCCTTTCAGTTTGGCAGGAAATACCTTGGTATTGTTGTATACAATAATATCTCCTTCATTGAGATATTTATGTATATCGGTAAATTTTTCGTGCTTGATGGATTTATCTTCACGATTTAAAACCATCAGTCGGGAAGAGTCTCTTGGTTCGGCGGGTTCGTCTGGAACATTAAAATGATCGATTTCAAACTTGAAATCGGTGAGTTTCATTTTCAAAATAGTCGGGATTTGAGTTAGAAATTTCGCCAAAAGTAAAGCTTAAAAATATAACTTTTTTTAGCCGGACTGACAAGGGTAACCCGCGTCAACATCCGGCTGCCTTGCTGGTGAAATCGAAATCTTTGAAAAATCAGAATTCTTAAATCATATTTACTAATCCAAGCCGTTTGCGTATTATAGAGTACGGAGTCAGAACTTAACAAGACGTAATATGACATCTGCTATTTCCATTAAATCTATATTTTTGATCACTGCGATCCTTCTGTTTTCTGCAGAATTCGCTGATGCTCAGCTTCGCAAGGATTTGAATTCCAATCCCTATGACGAGTTCACCACTTCTGTAACACACACAAGCCAACAAGGCTCAACGGGAAGCTGGATGAATCTTTTAAACATGACCATGAGTCATTCTTACAGCATGAGCTTTTCAAATTTTGGGGGGCAAATGCAGAATTTGAATGCATATACCAACTCCATGTTTTTTGATGTGAGTGACAAGCTGGATGCACAGGTCGACATATCCGTACTGCACTCCCCCTTTGGCAACAGCTTTATGAACAATAGCAGTGCCATGAACACCCAGATTATTGTTGATCGTGCCCGTATAGATTACAGGCTTTCTGAAAATACCCGGATATCTCTGCAATTTTCACAAAACCCGTATTATTCGCCATTTGGCAATTACGGCTATGGAAACCCATTTTCACCCTATAATTCAAGGTACCCCGGTTACTAAGCTGCCTGATGGCTCCAACCCAGCTGAACGAAAGCCAAAAAAATAATCTGCTCAACTCTGCTATCGGGTTCCTGGGAGTGCTCCTCCTGATTCTCCTTGCGGCACTGGCTACCCGTCTTGTCTTTCCCCGGATTGCAAATGAACGTGTTTCAGAAGATCCCGCACTGATCAGTTCGGTTATACAGATGCAGGTCCTTAACGGCGCCGGAGTACCCGGCCTCGCTACCCGATATACCGGATCTTTGAGACAGTACGGGTTTGATGTTGTAGAAACGGGCAATTTTGACCACTTTAATGTTGAAAACACTCTCGTAATTTCCAGAAACGGCCAGATGGAAAATGCGCGCAGGGTTGCGCGAGCCATCGGGGTTTCTGAACAGTTTATTTTGAGGGAAGAGTCACCTGACTTTTACCTTGATATTACACTGGTAATCGGAGCCGATTACGAATCTCTCAATCTATAATTGAATCCATGCCTATGACCAAGACTACCAAAACGGCAAAAAGCCAGTTTTCATCCGCATCACCGAATATTTCGGTTGATACCGACAAATTGATTGATGCAATCACCACCGGACTGCTTGAAAAAAAAGCAAAAGACATCGTTCTGCTTGATGTCCGCAAGCTTACTACCCTGACCGACTACTTTGTGGTATGCCATGGTACGTCCGAAACCCAAATCAGGGCACTGGCAAACAGTGTAACTGAAAAAGTAAAAGAGACCCTGGGAGAAAAAGTCTGGAAGCAGGAAGGCCTTGATGCCAGAAGATGGATTATTCTGGACTATGTTAATGTAGTCGTCCATATCTTCAGTGAAGAGAAGCGAAACTATTATGGCATTGAGCGGATGTGGAATGACGCAGTGGTTACTGAAATAAAAGATGAACTGCCCGCAGACTGAACTTTTCGCCATTCCTTCTATACTCCCTTTCTCGTTATTCCGCTATTGCTGAAGACAGCTTAAAACCTGAGCTCATAACCGATACGACATCTCTGATTCAGTGAAAAAACCGGGAGCATATCCTCTTTATATCACACTGGCCCTTTTGGTGCTGCTGCTTGCAGCCTATGCCATGTTTGAAAAGTTTTCCGAACAGCGCTCCCCGGATACGCTGCCTGTATCGGAAATTATTGAAATAAGTCTTGATGAAGCCCTGGCCCTGGTCAGCGATGAGTATGATCAATTCGTTGATAAATCATCCCGTCTTTACAGTGAGCTAACCGGGTTATCCATGACGCCTCAGAACTATGGGTTTATTCACAGTCAGTTTGAGGAGTACGATTTTTGGGGAGCCTCACTATACCTTGAAGGAGATACGGACCCGGTTGTATGGCATGGCTTTGACCTGACTCCCCTTCTGATTCCGGAAACCGGCGGATCATTCAGGGTTTCCATACAGCACAGAAACAGGAGTAATGTAACGTACCTTTTTGGGCGGCGTACCTTCATCGTCGATGATCAAAGAGTGTATCTTCTTACTGCACGCTTGCTCGAGCATACCACAAACCTGCCATTCGGTGACAGGGTAAATAAACGTCTCTCCGATCATCCCAGGCTGGAAGGACTTTATCCGGTGCATTTCAGCTTTTCCAATGAATCTTTACAGGAGGAATACGCATACAGCCGGTCATTTGCGGTACAGCAATCCGACACCATAAAAATTTATGCCTCAACCGATGATTACGAAATGTATGAGGCTGGCCTCGAAGAAGAGACCGTTTTCTGGAGAGGCCTTTTCCATCTGGCCATTGTTGCCTTGATAGCATTCTTTTTCGTGAACTGGTACCGGGTACAGAGGAGTCCATTTATGCATCTCCTTCGGGCTGTTCTGCTCATTACCATTTGGTGGATGATCAATCAGGCAGGATTGCTGGAGTTCTGGAGCAGCCATTACGCAAACATGCTTTCAGCCGATAGCCCTGAATTACTTCAGCTTCAGTTGGATTACCTGCTGCAAACACTACTGTTTCTGCTTCTTTTCCTGGAGGTATATGGATTCACGGTGTCAAAATCTTTTCCCTCTTCAGGTGAACTGCGTGCCGGAACTCTTCTGGTCGGCATACTCTACGGAACGGGTTCACTAGCACTTATTCTCTATTTTATCCGAACCACGCGCACACTCATTCTGGAAAGCAATCTGCAGCTGCTCGACCTTGAACTGGCGCCGGAACCCACCGCACTGATATTCTATATTGCAGCCGGAGTGATGTTTACTTCACTGGCCGGTATCATTGTTACCCTGGGGACATTTATAAACCGATGGGAAAAGGATAAGTCAGCAATCCTTGCTGCGGGATCTATCTTCAGCTTTATATTATTCTACTATCTCACAGATCTTTTTCTGATTGAAGAACCGCTGTTCAACTGGATTTTTGCTTTAAGCTTTCTTCTGTTTCTGGTTTTAATTTGGTTTGTTCATAGCATTCACACAAATACGGTTCGCTTTCTTGAGATGTCCGGCTTCAGAAAGCTGATGATTTTGATACTGGTTGCTTCAACAGCTATCTATACAATTATCTGGAATACAACCAGTGCAAGCACCGATAAGGAACTGCTGGTACGAAGCCAGGAATTTATCGCTGAAGAAGGCAGCATCAATGACACAGCAGAGATTGTGGATGAGCTTCTCCGCGAAATAGAAAGAAATTTACTCTTTTTCTCAATCCAGGATGTAGAGTCCCAGTCGGCCAATCTTCAGGCAAGGTTTCAGCGGGTTACCCGTACCAGCATACAGCCTGAATGGCGTCAGCATAGTTTTGAAATACAGCTTCTTGATACGAATGGGGTCCTGATCAGCGATTACTCCACAAATCTTGATGCCCCCGGCTGGCGCTCCCTCGTAGATATGGAGCTTATGAGGCGATCCTATACAGGTGAAGCACTGAATAAAGATACCAATCGGCCCATCATTTGGGACGGACCCACCAACCTGGGTGAAAACTATATTTCGTTCAAGCGAGGCTGGATTCCGATCTATGATGACCAGAACAGTGAAGAGGAAATTGCATGGGTTTTTGCTGCTGTTTATCTGGAACGGCCGGACTATAACAAACCCATGAGGGCGGTACTGGCAGCTGCAACGGAGGATGAATGGCGGCAGAGCTACTATCTTGCTGAATTCAACAATGGCCGTATGACACGAAGCTCTATGCAGGGGATCTACCAGAATCAGCCTGTATATAGCAGGATTCCCCAACGGGAAGTGGAGATCGCCAGAACAGATTCCATCGCTTTTATCACCAATATCACCGTTCAGGGAGAGTTCAGGGAGGT
>JAWVZW010000086.1:0-7815 GCA_033721975.1 Balneolaceae bacterium | reverse complement strand
GGCAAAACAGGTATTAACCACGAGATTGGCAAAAATCTGACCGGTTCATTCTATCAGCCATCTGGAGTGATTTCAGACATATCCTTTCTTGAAACTCTTCCGCAGAATGAATGGATCAACGGCCTGAGCGAGATTCTCAAATACGCGGCAATCCGTGACGGAGCAATTTTTGATCAAACGGAATTCTTTCTTAATCCGTCAACGCCCTATTATGAGCACAGCGATCAGGAACTCATATCACTCATAGCCGGATGTGCTTCTGTGAAGATCGACATTGTTGAAAAGGATGAACATGAACAAGGAATACGGGCTTTTCTGAATTTCGGTCATACCTTTGCACATGCTCTTGAAAAAGAGTGTGGATATTCGTCAATCAGTCATGGCGAAGCTGTATTCCTCGGAATGCTCGCAGCAATGAAGCTTTCCCGGCTTAAGGGTGCAGGTGCATACCTCGATGATGAAAAGCTGACAAGGTACGGCAGTCTGTATAGTTACAGAGTTGATAAAGATGCACTATCTTATGAAAACCTTCTTACACACATGATGGCCGATAAGAAAAACAAAACCGGTGAGGTTCGTTTTGTGCTTTTGGAATCGTGGCAACATCCGGTGCTGAAAACAGTTAATAATGAGTCGCACCTAAGAGACGCCTGGAAAGTAATTCTTGACCGACTCTTACACCGAACCTAAAAACTTATTTGAGTAACAGTTGATTTACCGATGGCTTTATAATTTATGGCGATATTTCTGGATATCAGTAGGAATACTGCTGGTAACCGGTTTGATTATCGTTTCCGCCGTCGTGTTGATTCTGCAGCTTCCGCAGACTCGCAACTTTATGAAAAATGAAGTGGTAACCCGCTTCAACCAGCAGTATGAGGGAACCCTCGAAATTGAGGAGGTTCAGGGCTTCCTGCCATTTAAAGCAGAAGTGATTAATGGACGAATTTTCGCACCCTCCGACAGCCTGAACCCTGTTTTATCCTTCAGCCGGGCTGAAGCCACTTTTGACTGGTGGGAACTCCTGCAGCAAAATATTACGATCTCCTCTTTTGATTTGTATGAGCCATCAATTGTTTTAAACAGATCAGAGGGTGTGTTCAATTTCAGAGAAGCTGTACGAGAGAAGGAAGAGTTCAGAAATGCAGACGAACCGCAAGCAAATGAACCTTTATTTGTCGGTGAACTGAACATTTTTGCACCCAATCTCAGTATTATCAATGGTACCGTTCAGGTGGATGAGACTATGAACATCCCCGAACAGCTTGAATTGCGAACTCCCTTCAGTTTCAGCGAGGTCAATGCATCCCTTTTTATTGAAATTTCCGAGACTCAGATCTTTGCTGATATACTCAATATCAATGCGGTTATCCCGGATTCTGATTACAGGTTTCTGAATACCAGCGGTCAGTTTTATAGTGATGATGAATTTTTCGAGCTGAACAGCTTCAGAATCAACACAGGCCTGGGGCAGCTTCAATTTGGACTCGAAGCCACTCCGGTAAATCTTTTTGGAGGAAATTTTTCCGAACAGCTTCGAAATGCAAGCATCACTGCAGAATTTGGAAACTCTACTCTCAGCACCCCCTTTATTCAGCGATATCTGCCGGATTACCCGTCGTTTGAAGAGGATCTTGCATTTGAATTAATTGCCGAAGGCACCAGCAGTGAATTCTTTATTGACCGTTTTCAGGCATCCATCAATGAATCTTTCTTTACAATTACCGGCGTTGGGAGAGATCTTCTTACCGAAGACTTCAGCTATGACGTGCAGCTTGAGAACCTTGTGATTCATCCGGAAGATCTTATGTTTGCCACCCTCCCCTATTTACCTGATACCGATCTTTCAGGATATAATATCTCAACAATCAGAGGCGATCTCACAGGATCATTGGAGCAGCTGCAAACAGAAATAACGCTGGATACTGATCTGGGGGGTCTTGTCCTGGATGCATCACTGCAGTTTGATCCTGACAGCAAAACGGCTTACCAATTTTCAGTTCAGGCAGATTCACTCACATTGTCACCGTTTTTGCGCGATACCGTACAAACCACCCGTTTAACGGGCTCCATCAGCGGCAATGGTTCCGGAATCACAGATGCGCCGGAACTGGAACTTTCTGTAAACTTGAATGAAAGCATACTTGCAGATCACACATTCAGGCAGCTTGAGGGTGATATAGCCTATGAGCAAAATCGCTACGACTACTCAGTTTCAGCGCAAGATCAGACCTCATTTGTTCAGAGCAGCGGTTTTTACACAAATGAAAATTCCCAGCATCACCTTTCTGCTGAGGCCGTATTCAATAACCTCGACCTGACTCCATATACCAATTTTTTTAACGGTGAGACGACGAATCTGAACGGCAATTTTACCGCTAATCTTATGGGCAGCTCGCTCGAGGATGTCTGGGGGCGAATCAGCGTGGAAATGGATTCATCATCCATAGGATCAAACATGCTGAGGCCTCATCAGCTGTATGCAGACATCAATCAGCCCGATCCGCTCAACAAAACCCTTCGTTTCACCAGTTCTTTCTTTGATGGCGAAATTTCGGGTACCCTCTCTCCTTCTGTCATCAGTCAGGCCGCACTTTATTGGGGGTCTTACCTCGAGCAGAGAGTAAATGAAGAAATATTGATCGACGAGGGTTTTACATTCAATCTTCCAGAAGGAGATCCAATTGCGCCGGAGGATTTTGTTCGTACAGATCTGGATCTCCAGATTACGCTGAAAGACATTAACCTTTTGCGCAATTATCTACCGCAGTTGCCCGAAATGCAGAGCAGATCCCGTCTCAGTGCTTCATTGACAGCTACATCCGAACGCATACAGGTTTCCGGAAATTTATTTGATGAAAATTTACTGATTGAAGGCAATCGTTTCGAAAATCTGAACAGCAGTCTCACACTGAATCTACGGCGCAATCAGCCTCTGCGTGAATTCAGTCTGATCGATTTTCAGGTGAATACCTCATCGGCTCTTGTATCAGACATGAATTTTACTGAAAGTTTTCTGAATCTAACGACCCGAAACGACTTCATTGAACTGGATCAGCAGCTGGTCAGGGATGACAGTGTACGGGTAAGTTCTTCCGTAACCGGCATGTTGAGCCAGGGACTGATTGAAATGCAGATTGAACGATTTGAACTGGGTTCAGATGTTTACAGCTGGGCCACACGCGGTCGTCCCCTTCTGCAGCTCAGGGCGAACAGGGTCCTTACGGTCAATGATTTGGCACTGACCAGTGATGATGACCTTATTGAAATCGACGGCACATTCAGTTCGGATCCCGAAGACGCCGTTCAATATCGCATTTCCAATCTCGACCTTTCCAGAATATCCAATCTCATTGGTGGTCGGGTATCCTTCTCAGGATTTATGAATGGTGAATTTACAACGCGTTCACTCACACAAATCCCATCAGTCCAGGGTAATGTCCGAATCGAGGAGACCCGGGTGAACGGACGGCTGGTTGGAGATCTTTCTCTCAGCAGCAACCTGAATCCGGATGACCAGCGCTTTGACACGGAAATTCGTGTTTTCACAAACCCTGAGCGATATTCCGGATATATCAGAAGCAATGACGGTATTGGTCAGGATATTCGATTGAACGGTTACTTCCGTCTTCCCGATGACGCAGAACCCGATGAAGATCTGTTCTACTTTGATGCCGATCTGAGGCAGATCGATATGTGGATTGTTCCGGTAATTGTTCCCAACATCATTACAGATATGGAGGGAAGTGCAGACGGCAGCGGCTTCATTCGCGGAAACCGGGAAGATTTTGATTTTGAAGCAACATTCGACATCTCCGATGTATATGGTGTGCCCGCTTTTACCAATGTTGAATATATGGTAAACGGGGTGCTGGACTTTAATAAATCGGAGGGGCTGCTTTTCAGAAGCCTTCAGCTGAGCGATAATTTTGGAGGGACGGGAGAGCTGACGGGTCAGGTTGATCTGGACGATTTCTCACCTACCACCTTTATCAACCTCAACCTTGAACTGAATAATCTTCAGTTCATGAACAATCCCTATGACCCGGACATCCCCTTCTACGGCGAGCTGTACGGGACCGGTCAGGCACAAATTACCGGCACCAACTTCAGCCCTTACCTTCGTACGCCATCTGCCGTTACCCTTTCTCCCAACTCCAGGATATCCATTCCCCTTGAGGAACAGACAGAATTTGAACAGGACAGGCGATTTATCCAGTTCGTTGACTCCTTTGAGGAAGCTCTTCAGCGCAGATCGGCTGACGCAGACGGTAACGGAAACGGTAATGCTGAGGAGGTTCTGGATGACCTTACGTTTACCGAGCGTTTCACGATGGATCTTCAGTTTAACGCCCCCAACCCGCTCGGTGTAGAATTGATTTTTGATCGGGTCACCAATGATGTTCTGAGTGCGAACGGTACCGGTCAGATTCGTCTGCTGCTTGAAGACCAGGACGTAAGCATGTTCGGCCGATTTAATATTGAGGGAGGAGATTATCAGTTTGTGAGCGGTGATATATTTACCCGCCGGTTTACTCTTGAAGAGGGCGGAACGATCAGCTGGCAGGGCGACCTGATTGATGCCAGCCTGAATGTAACAGCCGTTTACAGGGCCAGGCCTTCCATTTCGTCCCTCCTTGGATCAACAGGAACACAGCAAGTAGGCCAGCGTATTCCCATTGAGCTTGTTCTGCAGATCGGCGGAACCATTTCGGCAGTTGAAAATAATTTCTTCTTCCGTGTTCCAACCGGAATTGAAGGTACACTGGATCCGGCTCTGGCTACACAAATAAACAGTCTGAATCAGAATGAAGAGGAAAAACTTATCCAGGCCACGAGTATTCTTCTCAGCGGGAATTTCCTTCCCTCCTCTCAGGCTCAGGGTCTTGGACTTGAGGGAATATCCGGAACGGCAGCGGTTGTAAATCCTCTACTTACGAGTCAGGTGATCAATCCACTGCTCTCAAACCAAATCAATTCCTTGCTTCGAAGCGACATCACCTTCGACATCGACCTGAACCTGACAGCCTTTGATGAGGTGGATCTGGGAGTAGCGCTTCGATTATTTGACGATAGAGTTATCTTAAGACGTGAAGGCCAGATTACCGGCGAACAGAGCGACATCGGAGATCTTGGGGCGACTTACAGAATAAACCGTACCTTCTCTATCACAGCGTTTCACCGGCAGGACCCTACGCTTATTGCCCGTGAAGGAAATACGGCATCGGGAAATACCCAAACACAGGAGATGAACGGCGTAGGGGTTGAAGCCCGGTTTCAGTTCAATACCTGGAAGGATTTTGGCAGAAATATTTCAGAAGGTTTCAGAAAATTCTTCGGTATACAAAGAAAGGAAGAATCAGAGACCGAATCTGATGAACTATCCGACAATACAAGTTCTGCCTCGAATTAGATATCAAATTAAATTACTACAACTTTTATGAGTCAAAACAAACTGAGCTCACTGGAACGAAAAATTATAGAGCTCCTCAAATCTTATCCTGACGCGTCCATTCCAATTCCCCTTTTACAGGATGCGCTATCATTAACCAAAAAGAAGGATGGACAAAAAATAAAAAAATCAGTTAACCGGTTAAAGCAGCTTGGGCACATCCGTGTCACGAAGGGCAATCTGGTTAGACTGAATGAAGTAGCGGATTCCGACAAGACCGTAGTCCAGGGTAAACTGGACGTTACCAGCCATGGTGACGGATATGTGATCGTGGAAGGCCGCGATCAGGATATCAAAATATCTCATAAGTTCCTCGGAACTGCACTCGACGGTGACATCGTAAAGGTGAAACTGATGGGGTATCACCGGAAAAGCAATAAACCGATGGGGCGCGTTGAGGAAGTGGTGGAGCGGTCCCGCACACTCTTTGTGGGCACCCTTGAGGAGGTTGCAAAGAATACGTATCTGATCAAATCAGATCAGCAATCATCCCGTGTAGATTTTTTCGTTGACCCGGAAGACCTGAACGGCGCACAGCCCGGCGAAAAGGTAACGTTTAATCTGGTTCAGTGGGACGATGTTCGGGGTTACCCGCAGGCCCGGGTTGTACAAAGCCTCGGAGATGCAGGAAGCAACGAAGCCAATGTGCTATCGATCCTTGCAGAAAAACAGTTTGAGTCGTCTTTCCCTGACGAGGTTGAAGAATTTGCACAAAACATTCCTGACGAGATTCCGGAAGATGAAATCTCCCGAAGACGGGACATGCGGGATGAAGTAGTTCTCACGATCGACCCGGCCAATGCAAAAGATTTTGATGACGGACTCAGCATTCAGATCCTGAGTAACGGCAACTATTATCTGGGTGTACACATTGCAGATGTAACACACTACATGCCCCGAAGCTCTGTATTGGACGAAGAAGCCCTGAACAGGGGTACCAGTGTCTATTTGGTTGACAGGGTTATACCTATGCTTCCGGAACGCCTGAGTAACGGTGTATGCAGTCTGCGTCCTCATGAAGATAAGCTGGCTTACAGCTGTTTTATGGAGATCGCTCCCAACGGTAAGCTTGTAGACTACAGCATCGAGGAAACGGTGATTCATTCCAAACAGCGTTTTGTCTATGACGAGGTTCAGGAAATTCTGGACGGCAAGGCAGATCACCCCTTTATCAATGAGCTGAAAACCCTTGAAAAGCTTGCAAAAAGTTTGCTAGAAAGGCGTTTCAATCAGGGGTCTATCAACTTTGAAACACCGGAACCCAAGTTTGTACTTGATGATGACGGCAAACCGGTAGATGTAATCGTCAAGGAGAGGCTTTTTGCCCACAGGCTGATTGAGGAGTGCATGCTCATGGCCAATAAAACGGTAGCCACTCACGTCGATTCCCTGCGAAAAGGGAAAAAAGGCGGCAAAGTTTCAAAAAATGATCATCCATTTCTTTACAGGGTGCATGACAAACCGGATCTGGAAAAGTTGAATAACATCCGGGAAACGGTTAAACCAATCGGGATTAACTTTGATTTGGAGGGCAGAGTAACTCCTAAAAAAATCAATTCGCTTTTGGAGCAGGTAGAGGATACATCCCTTGAGAAAATTATCAACGGACTGATGCTCAGGGCGATGGCCAAGGCTGAATATTCACCAAAAAATATTGGACACTTCGGTCTTGGGTTTGATAACTATGCACACTTTACGAGCCCGATCCGGCGTTATCCTGACGTCATTGTTCACCGTTTACTGAAACGGTACAACGCAGGTGCCACTGAGTATACCTTCGATCAACTTGTTCAGAATGGTGAACACTGCAGCGAGAGGGAGCGTTATGCTGTTGAAGCTGAGCGTGATTCCGTTAAACTGAAACAGGTTGAGTATCTATCGGAGCGTCTGGGCCAGACGTTCGAAGGAACTATCAGCGGCGTTACAGACAACGGTATATATGTTCAGATTAATGATATATACTGCGAGGGCATGATACGCGTTAGCGATTTGAAGGATGATTACTATGTGTATCACCCCAAGCTGCATTGCCTCACGGGTCGCTCCAAAGGCAAAAAATACCGGTTAGGCGATAACATAAACGTCAAGGTTGTACGTACTGATCTTGAAAAACGTCAGATTGACCTGGAATTATCCCGATCCTAAAATCCTCAGTTCGTTTAATTTATCACTATGCGTTTTCTACAAAAACTTCTTATCGGCGGATTTTTAACCCTGTTCATACTATCTGCGGCTGCTGAAAACCTATTTGCCCAATACTTTTACTTTGGCAAAAACAGGGTGCAGTACGAAAAGTTCGACTGGAGATTCATCGAAACCGATCACTTCGATATTTACTATTACGACTCCAAGAACTACCATCT
>JAWVZW010000085.1:0-7859 GCA_033721975.1 Balneolaceae bacterium | reverse complement strand
GGTCGTTTCTTTAAAGGCCGGAAGAGCATCGTAATTGCGATCCAGTTTGTCAGGTAAACAATAAATACGCTAACGCTGATAATTATGATAAACCCTTCGAGCGGGAAGGTACACTGAAACAGAGAAAAGGAGTAGCCCTGAAAATCCCAGAAGAAAGAAAAAGCAAAAAGAATACAGAGAATCCATGGGAGTGGCCGGAGGTATTTCAGTATTCGCAGTTTAGGCCTGTCGGGAGGCGGAATGAATGGTTTAGGGCCAGCGGGCTGATCTTCATCATTTTCGACGGCTGATGCGATCAGGCGGCTTAGCCTGCCTAATCCGCTTTCGCCCCCATCGGCTGGCGAATTATCATCCGGTATGCTTTTTTTATCATCCTCCATGGTTCCTGTTAAGACGTAAGAATCCGTTTCACTGTTTCAGGATCAAGATTTTCTTCTCTGGCCTTTTGAAGATTTTGCAGCATCTGAAGAAAATGTTCAGATCGGTTCAGCAGCGGCAGACACTTCTTGCCGGGCAGTACCTGTTGCCCATTAATAGTAATGTACTTTTTATCCAGCCACTCATGTAACCGTGTACCAAATACGGATGGTGTCATGGCATCCAGTGAATTGAGCCGTTTTCCGAAATCGGAAACCGTACATATCGGCCGAAGGGAGTGCCTTGCGGCTCCATTCTCTTTTCCCTCGGTATAAAAAAAGCCATCTCCCAAAAGATCATTCACGAGAGGTGATTGAAGAGGCTCGGGCATTGAGCAGGCCCGTAGGGTATGGCTGTGAATCAGACGGTAAAGCTCGCCTTTTTGCGAGTCCATTCTCCCCGCGGCATCGTCCGGGTCCAGATCCAGCTGAAGGGGGTATACGCTTTCGTGCGGTATATCGGGATTTGCAGTTTCACGCAGAAAACTGGGCTTGAATGAGGATTTTATACCGGAGGCCAGAAACTGAGTATGAAGTCCCTCCCAGGTCTCCGGGTAGAAAGCATTCGCATCGGTTCTTGGATAGCTGATCAGGGATTGATCACTGAGATTCAGCCTGTGCTGGAAAAGAGCGTACAACAGATTCTCTGCTTCCGAGTACGACGAGGCAATATCTGCTTGAACGGCAGACTCAATTATATCGAAGGTAGAGAGCGGCTTATAATTTCTGAACTCATTCAATGATGAATCGGGAGAAACAGGGAACCATTCATCCGGTGATGCAGTAACCGGTTGGGAGCTTTTATAGATGGTTCCGGTCTCATCCGCAAAGGTCGAAAAAGGGAGCCTGGTGCTGAATGCAGCAGCTATGGCAGCTAGTTCGGGATCGGGAAGAGTGGGTAAGCGGTGCCAGACGCTCCGGATCATATGCCTGTTTTTGAGCCGGTTCTCAAGGTATGTATCATTCAGCTCGGTGGTTTCGCTGAGCATCTGAATGATCCCGCTTTTACTGATGTGTCGGATTTTTCCACGCTTGATCATCATCGTCTTCAAAAAGCGTCCCAGGCACCAGGCTATAAAATCTCCGGAAGGGTCCGTATCGGTTGCGACAACAATATTACCGGCCCAGGCTGCCTGTTCTTTAAGCTCCTTTCGAAAAGCAGCTTGTTCAGGATTGGCAACCGCTTTGAGCCTGTTTTGCTTCAGATCATATTCTGGATGCCAGCAATACCCGCCGGTTGACATCACAAAAACAGAAGAGGGAGCAACCTGCTGAATAAGACGTGCCAGAACGGGCGATTCTACAACAAGAAGGGTATAGATGGAGTCACTCACGTCTCTTTTCCAAGGAGTTCCAGATAACGGTTTTCCAGCCGGGTCATGACAGCTTTTTCAGGCTCTGTCTCATCATTATACCCCGCCAAATGGATCAGCCCATGTACAAACACCCTGAGAAATTCATCTGCCGGGCTGGTGTCAAATTCCCTGCTTTGTTCTTCGATCCTGGGTGCACAGCAAAAAAGTGTACCCTCAATGGGTTCCGACTCTTCACCATAGCCAAACGTGATGATGTCGGTTACGTAGTTATGATTCAGATATTCGTTGTTAATTCTCAGTATCTCTTCTTCATCAACATAAACGAGCTCGATACTGCGAAACCGGACATTTTCATTCGATTCTACAATCTGCATGAGTTTTTCAAAGGAGGACTCATCAACCGGTATGTCCACTCCTGATTCATTGGTCATGGAGAAGAGTTCGCCGGAAAACAGATCCGCAGAATCAGGAAAGGTTTTCATCATCAAACGAAAAGTCGTCCAGATCAGCCGATTCTGTGAGTGAAAGCGCAACGCCGCACATCATCACATCCTCCGGAAGCTTGGTGAAATCTCCGTTCAGGATGGATTCATGAACATTTGCGTACATGCTGCAGCCGGCTGTCTGCTCTACGATCAGTCCGGTTGTAATATCACCCTGCTTGCCAAAAAATGTTACCTGTTTCAGTAGATCACTGGCAATGAATGCCGTACAGTTGTGAAGCTGGAGAAAGGTTGTTCCGGAATAGACGGAAACCAGGTTCATCCGTTTGCCTTCCATTTCAAGGCCCAGATGAATTTCCAGAGCCAGTTTTACACCTGCTTCCTCATTGGCCACTTCAAAACGGAAAACGTCATTGCCAAAAGGTTTTGGGTTTGTGTCAAGCACCTTGCCAATGGTCTGGATATTCTCTTTGGTAAATTCGTGAATCATAATGGTGGCTTTCAGGTCGTTTGCACAGTAAATATTCCTATTTCAAATATACAATGTGCAGGTATAACTTTAAATTCGCAATCTTACAGGTCAATTCCGAAACGCATAATCTGCTCTCTGCTCTGCTCAATGCTGTCGGGAAGGGCCAGTCGGCCATTGGTAATAATATCCACTTCAGCCCCTAACAGCTCTGCAAATTCAGATTCTTCCAGTTCAAAATATACATTTTGAAGGATGGTAATGCGGCTCACATTAAAACTGAGATCCGATATTTTCTCTTGTACGCGATTTCTCAGGTTATTGATTCGCGACGTGAGGGTCTGGGCTTCCTGCATCCTGGCGGACTGACGAGCTTCCCTGAGCTCATCCTCAAGGGATCTGATTCTGTCTTCCAGGTCGTTCAGGTCTCTCATATCCCATCGGAGATCCTTCATCAGCCGTTCTGCAATGAAGTCTGAGAGATCGACGGCCCTCTCGGCTTCATTTACTCTCATATACCTGTAGGCATAGAGTACAGCTACCGTCCAATCGTGCTCTATATTCCGGAAGGGGATCTTATCTTCCCCGAATTTCAGCCAATAGGCAGCCTGTTCGGTATTACCTTCCTGAAGATATGCGTCGGCAAGCTGCGTGAAACCGTACCGGTAATTGCCCAGCATACGGCGAACATTTTCATCAAAATAGACGTCCGGATTGTTCCACTCATTGAATTCGAACCGGCTCATCCGTTCTGCATGGATATCGGGATCCACGTAGCCAAATGGTCCGGCCTGCCTTAATTTGGGTACAATACGGAAGGTTTTACCCTCAAACTGGAAATAATCCTCAAGCCCCACCTGACCGGTACGGGATACCGTATTGGCAAAGTAGATGGGCCTCAGCCACATATTGTTCTCGAGTAAATGCAGCACCATCTTATCCTGAGTTTGCAGATAGTATCTAGGATTTCCCTGGCTGTCGCGTCCGGCAAACCGTCCTTCTACATAAAATCTCACTTCGTCATCCAGTGAATCAACCGGCATGGAATAGGGGGTAGCCATTCGCAGCTGATCGAATATCATTTTATTCATTTCGAAACCGCTTGAATCACTCAGAGTCTGATAAAAAGTGCTTGTAGAGTCTTCTAGCTGGTCAGCCGATGCCTCAAATACAGAACGAAGCAGCTCTTTATTTACGGGTACCACTATGTCACCGGGTTCATGAAGCTCCAGTGCCGAGGTCATGGTTTCAATTTCTTCATCCGACAAGTCAATGGCCAGAGGTAGCGCCTCATGAGTATTCTGGTCACGAAGCTGTCGAATATACCAATCAGTATTCAGTAAGCTCAGATTAACCACACGAACATCCGTACGGATTCCCTCTACTTCCTGCAGATACCAAAGAGGAAAGGTGTCGTTGTCGCCATTTGTAAAGACAATGGCATTATCTTCAAGCGACATCAGCAGGTTGTAAGCATAGTCCCTTGGTACATAGTTGTTGCTGCGATCATGAGCAGGCCAGTTCTGAACGGCCATCCAGAAGGGTACAGCCAGATAGACAAGGATGGTTGCGGCATAGGCAGCAGGGAGATTTTTGCCTGAGAACTGCTTGATAAAGTCAATAATGGCCGTTATTCCGATGCCAACCCAGATTGAAAATGCAAAAAAGGATCCAACATAGGCATAATCCCTTTCCCGTGGTTCGAATGGTGTCTGATTCAGATAGACCACGATGGCCAGCCCCGTAAGAATAAATAGAACGCTGACAGCTGTTGCGCGGGGCCAGTCTTTACGAAAATGATAGACCAATCCCAGGAGTCCCAGCAGAAAGGGTACAAAGAAATAGGGTGTATTGGCGGGGTTATCTGCATGGCGGGTCTCCCCGAATCCGGCATACCAGCCTGTATCCTGGATATCTGCCTCCCTTCCGATGAAGTTCCAGTTCAGATACCTCAGGTACATATGACTGATCTGATAACTCAGGAAATAGTCCAGGTCGGAATTGAACTGTGAATAATAATCAAGATGATTTGGCTGCGAAGAATGGCGCCGCGGAAAAAGAACTTCAGTGGTGCGGTCGATATTCCCGGTCCGGTTGTTGTAAGAATATCCCATCAAGAGAGGTGACTGTCCGTACTGATCCCGGCTCAGATAACTCACAAATGCTTCTGCGGTTGATGGGTCGTTCTGGTCGATCGGAGGAGATGCCTGTGAACGAATCAGTACCAGCGCATAACTGGAGTAGCCGATGATAATCATCATGTAACAGAGCATCACAATATTGGCGATGCGCATGCCCTTTTTCTGGGTGTAATAGACCCCGAAAGAGACGGCAAGGATAAACAATACCGCAAAAGTTGCGGGTCCGATCAGACCGTAGGTGATATTTCCGATACGACCGGCAAAATCGGGTATCAGAATGATGGTAATTGGATAAATGGATAGAAACACCAGGACCGAAATACCTGCCATGCCCAGGAAGGATGGGAGTGAAAATTCAAACTTTTTGAAGTAGATGATCAGTGCGATAAAAAAGATGGCAAGCAGATTCAGCAGGTGAACCCCAATGCCAATGCCAAAAATATAGGCAATCAGAACCAGCCAGCGCTCAGAATAGGGTTCATCGTGATTGGCCGACCATCTGAGCGTCATCCAGACCACAAGTGCCGTAAAAAACATGGAAGAGGCATACATTTCAGCTTCAACGGCATTAAACCACTGTGTATGCGTTACGGTAAACATAAATGCCGCAATGAGGCCTCCGGCATACATACCGACCAGGTCCATCGCGTCCATGTTTTCTGCCGGTCCGCGCCATTCCTGTATAAGGCGTACAATAATGAGGTAAAGCAGCATCACTGCAAGGGCCGAAGCCGTAACACTGATCATATTGATGCTTAATGCAACATATTCAGGCGGCATAAACATCGAGACCACGCGTCCAAACAGCGCAAAGAAAGGAGAACCGGGCGGATGGGCCACCTGCAGGGTGTGGGCTACTGCAATATACTCGGCCGGATCCCAGAAAGAGGTGGTTGGCGCAACGGTAAAAGAGTAGATGATAAATGCGTATGCAAAACTCAGGAGAGCAAAGAAGATATTTCGCGATTTATGCTCTGCGAAAACGGACGATAAATTCATGTATGCGTAGTGCGGTTTCGATTCACATTCAGGGCACCCTATCCCGTGCCGTCTCATTCCACGCTTCCCCTAACGGGATCAACTGAGAGAATATTTTTATCGGTTTGCGTGAAAAAACCAAGATACCGATTCACCTTATGATAACACAATAAAAACAGAATGGTTTGACTGCCACACCGGTAATAATTCCGGTAAAGGATGTGAATAAGAGAAATTGTGCCTTGCCTGTAAAGTGAAAAATGATTATCAACTGCCTGAACAAACCCAAAAACAATACAATTGGACTGGCATGCCGGAAAACGCATCAAGCAATGAACGCTTCAGCACAAAATGGGGACTGATCTTAAGTGTTCTGGGAATTGCAGTGGGAACAGGCAATATCTGGCGATTTCCCAGAATTGCTGCTGAAAATGGCGGGGAGACGGGTGCCGGTGCTTTTTTGATTGCCTGGGTTACTTTCCTGTTTATCTGGTCGGTTCCACTGATCATCGCGGAGTATGGTATCGGCAGAAATGGCCGAAAGGGGGTTGTCGGGTCATTCATCAAAATGACCAGTGAAAAATTTGCCTGGATGGGATCCTTTATCGGTTTTGTTGCCACTGCCATCATGTTCTATTACAGCGTGGTGGCCGGATGGTGTCTTTATTATCTGATTGAATCCATCTTCTCCACCTTGCCGGAAAGTGTGGAGCAGGCTAACATGGTCTGGGATGGCTTTCAGGGATCCATGCTACCGTCTGTTTTTCATTTGATTATGATCACGTGCGGCGGGCTGATCATAGTTAAAGGAATAAGAAGTATTGAGCGTATCAATAAGATATTAATTCCATCCCTGTTGCTGGTACTGGTCATTTCACTGATCAAAGCCCTGACGCTTCCAGGAAGCAGTGCAGGTATCGTATATCTGTTTACGCCGGACTGGGCCACGCTGAAAGAGCCCGGACTGTGGCTGGAAGCTTTAACGCAGAATGCATGGGATACGGGTGCCGCTTGGGGGCTGATCCTTACCTATGGGGCCTACATGAGAAACAGGGATGATATTACACTGAGTGCTTTCCAGACCGGTATCGGAAACAACATGGTCTCGTTAATGGCAGCCGTTATCATATTTTCAACCGTATTCGGTACGCTGGGAGGGATGAATATGACTGACAGCCAGATACTGGACGTGATGCGTGATTCAGGTCCGGCTTCGACAGGACTCACATTTATGTGGATGCCTCAGCTCTTTAATGAAATGGCCGGCGGGAAGATATTTGCAATTCTATTCTTTCTGGGACTTACTTTCGCCGCCTTCAGTTCGCTGATTTCCATGATTGAGCTGGCAACAAAAGTCTTTGTGGATATGGGAGTGACCCGAAAAAAAGCTGCAATTGCCGTTTGCGGTACCGGATTTGTATTCGGATTGCCTTCGGCTATGTCGCTTGACTTTTTTGCCAACCAGGATTTTGTGTGGGGAGTAGGGCTGATGGCTTCAGGCGGACTGATCTCCTTCGCGGTAATCCAGTTCGGAACCGATAAATTCAGGAATCAATTGGTCAACAATCCGGAAAGCAGATATAAGCTTGGAAAATGGTGGGAAGTGATCATCAAGTACGTGGTACCCGTACAGGTCATAACACTGCTGGCCTGGTGGATTTATCTGAGTGCGACCAGCTTTGCACCGGATACCTGGTACAATCCGCTGAGTCCTTTTTCAGTGGCCACGGTACTCGTGCAATGGGGAATAGTTGTTGCTCTGTTTAAATTCTATAACCGCAAAATTGCAGACAAAACCATTCTGAATTGACCCGACCTGACTTCCCCTGATAGGAACCGCACGGTCCGAATTGGATCCATTCTGTTTCACTGTCCCGTTTTTGACTCGATTCTCTTCAGCGTTTCATTCATCTGTTTCAATAGCGCGATGATTTCTTCGCTGCTTCCTGTGTCTGATATACCTGCAGATGATTCGGATGAGGAGTGTTTTTGTTCGGTTATGTTATCCCGCTGATCAAGGACCATCTCACGAAATTCTCTTGCTTTCACGATCCCAATAAGCGACATATCAGAGATTCCCTGGGCACTGTTGCCGG
>JAWVZW010000084.1:0-7878 GCA_033721975.1 Balneolaceae bacterium | reverse complement strand
GGTCGATGGTCGATGGTCGATGGTCGATGGTCGATCAATATTAATTTAGCTTTTGAAAATACGGATTAAACCACAACTTTTCTGATAGCTGATAGCTGATAGCTGATAGCTGATAGCTGATAGCTGATAGCTGATAGCTGATAGCTGATAGCTGAACCCTGTCACTCCTCACCACTAGTTTCCTCCAGGTACCGCTCATATCTCGGCGGAAACTCAAACAGAGGTTCATCGGGTATTTCGGGAAGGCGCGGAAGCTGTATTTCGGGTCTTACGGGTTTTAATCCGGGATCCCAGCTAAAATTATCCAGCCTGCGGTCGATGTTGGCAGGATCTTCCGGCAGCCAGGAACCGTCAGGGTTTTCAATCGCTTTGAAGAAATCGAACTCACCCTCCCTGAAGTAGAGTGTTGAGGAACCGTTTGCGATCAGCTCAATCAGTCCATCCGGCTCATCATTTTCATCCTTGATGTGGAAGATGATTTCAGAGTTATTGAATACACGGATACGCTCCACAGCGCCATTTTCAAAAAAAGCGTGGAGTGTATCGCCCGTCATCTGGTGAAGCCGTCCGGTGAGCGAATCCTCCTGAACAGCGATGGGACGCGGACTCGAAGAAAGAAAGCGAATATCGTCATCTTCCATTTCTGCCCGAATGAGTGGTCCTGTGAGCTGAATATTTTTCTGCCAAAGGATTGGATTGGATCGAAGCGTGAACGTTTCAGCGGTATTATCGTAATTGGCTGTATCAGCGATGGCCGAAAATTTGTTCGACCATATTCTCACGGAGCCGAATGCATCCATGGTGGAGACAGAATCCGTTTCGAAGAGCTCGATTTTTTTGGCAAGCAGGTGGGTTGTGTCAGCGGCACTTTCGCTGATATCCAGTAGCCATGCATCCCCTCCGGTAAGCAGGCGATAGCCGGTTGAATCGGCGTAGAGATAATTGCCCTTAAAAGTCACATTATCCTCGAAATCCTGTGCATAAACACGTCCAAATAATTCGTAAAGGTCTGTTGAACGATTCATAAACAGGGAGTCGGCTTCCAGGTACTGGGTGGAGTCAGATAGCTGAACATTTCCACGAAAAATGGCGCTGTCGGCCTGCTGATAGTACACTCCGGATTCGGCGAGCAGGGCACCTCTGTCATCTTCAAACCGCACCGGAGAGAGGAAATAAGTGATATCGAGCGGCATGCTCACATCCATCGCTTCGCTGAACAATCGGTTGTTTTCAGACTCCACAATCACGCGTCCGCGAAGTTCGCTGTAATCGGTGAGCGTATTGTGAAAGAGTGTATCCGCCCAGATGATCTCATTTTCTGTTTCGATCTGAATATTATACGCCTGGATGCGATTCAGGGCAGAGAATTGATAGACGCTGTCGGCATACATCGTTCTGCGGTCAATCGAGAGAACTACGTTATCCAGGATTTTCGTTACGGTCTGCCCATTGATGGAGGAGGTCTGTAAAACGCCGGCTTCAATGATGTTTACATTGTTCTGAGACTGAGCTTCTCGAGGAATACAGACACAAATCCAAATTACTATCAAGAACAGCAGAACTGAGCGGAGATGATATGTAACTCTGTAAATCATTCGAGTCTGGATCGGCCGCCCGGTTCTGGAATGGTGTACTCCGAGAGGTCGGTTAATCCGTAAAATCCTCTTCCGGTAATACTGTCGGTAGGGGTGATGATCGTGACAAAGCGGTGTGATGAGATGCTGTCGGTTTTTTGCGACCACATCAGATAATCGGAATAAAGATATCTGTCGGTGTTGGTTTGCACGGTTACGGAATCAAACAGTTCAAATTCGCTGCGTCTTTCCTGGTACACGGCACGCTTGCTCCATGCCTCGGTCTCCACGGCTCCCGTTGAATCAAACAGCTGTACATAAACCGGACCGGAGATGTGGGTCTCTTTACGGTCGCCTGTACGATACCCAATGGCATAGCTTCCCTCAATTTTCATTCTGGCCCGTCCTTTCTGCATCAGCATCATCTCCACATCCCAGCTTTCTGTAGTGTAGACCAGGGAATCATTCAGGGAGCTTTGCACCTGCTGGGCGTCATACTCGGAAAGTTCAGAGCAGGCTCCGAACAGAAGGAGGGATATCAGGAGGGCGGGCAGAAGGTTACGAAGTCCCAAAAAAGCGGTCACCCGCGTCACCCAGTCCCGGCACGATGAACGCCTGTTCATTAAGCTTTTCGTCAACGGCTGCAGTGATAATCGGGACATCTGGATGGGTGCTGTTGATTCGTTTGAGACCTTCCGGGGCGCAAATTAAGGATATAAAGCGAATGTTGTCTGCCCCATGTTTTTTCAAATAAGTAATTGCATCATCCGCGCTGCCCCCGGTTGCCAACATAGGATCCACAACGAGTGTCAATCCCTGATCCAGACCGGATGGCAGGTTGGAATAGTAATCAACGGGTTGATGGGTGGTTTCGTCTCTGTACATTCCCAAATGACCTACACGTGCATCGGGAATAAAGTTGATGATGGCATCCGCCAGGCTGAGCCCTGCACGAAGAATGGGAATCACAAAGATATTGGTGTCAATTTCAAATCCCTGCGTTTCCGTTACAGGTGTCTTGATGCGTGTGGTTCGCAGCGGCAGTTCCCTCAAGGCAAAGTAGGCCAGGATGGTGGCTATTCTGGCCATAGCCGCCCTGAAACCGGCTGTTCCCGTATCCTTGTTTCGCAAAATGGAAAGATCCCGTTCCACCAGCGGGTGATCGATGACCGTTACGTTGTCAGGATATGTCGATGATTTCGGCATAATTACAGTCAGAATCTGTGTTTTGAACTCAGATTTAATGCCCGGCGAAAATAATCTGATCACCGGGCAAAAGTGCGGTCACTCTTACACTTCCGTATTTTCGAAGTACTTCTTCGTCATATTGTAAGCCACTCCGGAAAGGGCAACCAATGCGATGATGTTGAAGAATGCCATAAGACCAAGCATCACATCTCCAAAAGCCCATACGGTAGTCAGCGCAACGGTAGCACCGAAAAAGTGCATCAGCACAAAAGCAATGCGGTACCAGAAAATCGACTTGAAGCCGAAAAGATACTGTGCAGCCCGGTCGCCATAATAGCTCCAGCTGATGGAGGTTGAAATGGCGAACAGCAGTACGGCGAAAGTGACCACAAAACCCCCGCCCGGGAATAATGGCGCCAGTCCGATTTCGAAGGCAGCGGATGTCAGCGGTGCACCATTTTCGATCACACCTCCGTAAATACGCTCCTGCTGTACTCCGGATTCCAGCATGATGATGGGTTCTGCCCCGATATTCTCAATGGTACCGGTAAATAGTATGGTTCTGGCTTCATCTACATACATCGTATCGACAGGTACATTATACCGGAGCATAACACCGTTCACCGGAAGCCCCTCATCAAAGTTGAGCGCATTGCCGCTGTCATTGATATTGTATGTGATCACTCCGTCGGCCGGATTAACGGAGGTATAATGATATTGATCCCATGCACCGGTGGATACAATCACAAGTCCGGTTATGGTACAGATGATCAGCGTATCAATAAAAGGTTCCAGAAGTGCCACAACACCCTCACGGACCGGCTGATCCGTTTTGGCTGCGGAGTGGGCAATCGGGGCCGATCCCTGGCCGGCCTCGTTCGAAAACAGACCACGCTGAACACCATAGCTAAGTGTAAAGATAAAAGCACCGGACCCTACACCCAGAACACCTGCCTGCGGATTAAAGGCATTGCTGAGAATCACCCCGAATGAGGGCAGGATCTGGTCAAAGTTCAGTAAAAGAATAAGCAGTCCCCCGAGCACATACAGGGTTGCCATAAAGGGAACCAATCGTGCTGTAACGTATCCAATCCGCTTGATTCCGCCCAGGATTACGGCACCGACCAAACTGGCCGTAACGGCTCCGGTAATCCAGAAAGGAATTTCAAAATCACTGTTCATCACATCCGCCACGGTATTTGCCTGAACGGCGTTACCGGTCAAAAATGCACAGATGGCGGCAGAAATGGAGAATGCCACGGCAAGCCATTTCCAGTTGGGACCGAGCCCTTTTTCGATGTAGTACATTGGACCACCCGACACGCTTCCATCAGGATTGTTTACGCGAAATTTTTGGGCAAGGGAAACCTCCGTGTACTTGATTGCCATACCGAGCACGGCCGTGATCCACATCCAGAAGAGTGCTCCGGGCCCTCCAAAGTGAATGGCCAGCGCCACACCGGCGATGTTACCGATACCCACGGTAGCGGAAAGGGCGGTGGTCAGCGCCTGAAAATGGTTAATATCTCCTTCGTCCTCGGGATCATCATAATGACCCGTAACGACCTTGATACCATGTTTAAAATGCCGGATCTGGATAAATCCGAGCCGGATCGTGATAAAAATACCGTAGGAGAGAAGAATGACCACCATAGCGGGCATCGCTTCAGGTGTATTCCAGATGAGGTTTACAAGCCAGTTAATGACGCTTTCAAATAGTTCCATGCAGAAGATTTGTTGTCTTTATCTATTCAGGGTCGAATGTATAAAACATTTAGCATAATTTTTGTGAAAAATGGGTAAAGAATGAACGATTGATTTTCAAATTCACTTTATGCTGATCGAAGAAGGGTACACAGCTCACAGTTAGTTCAGTGACCTGAATACATTTAACCAATCGACTAAGAAAACAGAGTTATGACGAAAGCTGATATAGTTGACGTAATCTCGTCTGCGACAGGAATTACCAAGGTGGAAACCGAAGCCGTTGTGAAAGGTTTCATGGATACTGTTATTGATGCCATGAAAAGAGGTGAAAATATTGAACTTCGCGGTTTTGGAAGCTTTAAGGTGGTAAAACGTGCACAGCGTGTTGCGAGAAATCCAAAGACTAATGAAGAAGTGATCGTGCCGGAGCAGTATGTTCCAATGCTAAAGGTTTCAAAGGATTTTAAAGAAGCCGTTAATAAGGCCAACAGCTAAACAAAAGCTGCACTTCACTTTATATCTGCGCCTACCCGGGATTGTGCGTTTAAGGCTCCATTTGCGTAGTTTTCCGGCATGATCCGCCATAATTGTCTCTGCATTGTACTGATTCCGGTGCTCATGCTGTCCTGCATCGGACCGCCCGAGGCTGATTTCTATGAGCATGAGGGCATCGTTTCCATTGAGACAAGCCACCTGAACCGCCCTGAAACATGGGTTGAACAGGATCTGGGACTGCTCACCTCTCTTGTTTACCTGGATCACAATTCTGGTAATCAACATAATGCTGACCTGGAATTTAGCTTTTATCTTCAAACACCGGGCGCTTATTATCTGTCTGTACTTACAGCCTATCTGAATCCTCAAAAAGAGGGCATATTATCCATTAGGGTAACCGATGCGGAGGGGACACTCGCAGGAAATGTTATGATGATCCCACCATTTGCAGATTTTCCGGCCTGGATCAGTATGGACAGAGATGGTAATGAAGCGGTCATATCTCTTGAAAACCCCGGTTTATATACGATTCGCATTCAACATCCGGCTTACCCCGGTTTGGTAGTGGACAAAGTACATCTTACCCTGAACAACGAATACCCTCCATGCGGAATAGGGTACCCGGCGACGGATGATCCGGGGACTGATCCACTGTTTGCCAAGAGAGAGCAGAGTGTGGGTATTCCGCCATCATCAGCCTTTGGTGTGATTGCCGATATCGGTGTGTTCAGAACAATCGCGGGTAATATGCCAGATATATCGCTCAGTGATGTGTTGATTTCATACCCGGATTCGGGACGGAATGGTCATCAGTTATTGAATGAACTAGCAGAGAATTTTGAAGAGAGCAGGGAAGGTGAGAATGACAGGGGATTCGTAATTCAGAGGGCTGCATCTATTCAAGTACCCGGTTTTAAGAGGTATCCGGCCATGTTCTATCCGGAAGGAAACAACGGTTTTGCAGAGCTGCAGCGACAGGTTCGGCTGCTGACTGATCCTGCTTTATCCTCGTATGAAATTCCTTTTTTTGTACCGGTGCCCGAGTGGATGGGGTCTGATCAAGAGACGGGTTCTGGCAGGAATTCAGTTTCGGGTGAGCTGCTTATACGATGGGTGCAGCTGGGCATGCTGAGCCCGGTAATGGTTCTTCCTTTTTCTGATGCCGGTCAGATACAAGCATTGAGTGAACTTGAACGCGAACAGATCCGTGCAGCCATTCAATTTCGAAGAAATTTGTTTCCATATCTTTACAGCTACACCCTGCGTGCAAGAACGTCCGGTGAAAGAACGGTTACGGCTGTTGATAATATGTCCGGTGCGTTAAACTATGGAAATGAGCTGTTTGCGGTACCGGTCACTGAAGAGGAATTGACGCAAATGCCGGTGCGATTTCCGGAAGGGGACTGGTACTCCTGGTGGGATGGTGAGAAGTATTCGGGCGGACAAACCTGGCTGATCGATCTGACATCCGGCCGGCTTCCGCTCTTCGTAAAAGCGGGCAGTATCATTCCGCAAAGATCCGGCGGTATGCCCGTTGACAGCGGGTCAAATGATTCCCTTGTGGTCGATATTTTTTCAGGAGGAGTCAGTTCATTCCGGTTGTATGAGGATGACGGAACCACAATGGATTATCTGGATGGCGAATTTACTACCACGGCATTTCGCTGGTTTGAACAGGAAGGAGAGGCGACCTTTACCATTGGTGCGATGGTATGGGGCAGCGGCGATGATTACAGAACTCAGACTCAATATGAACTTCGTTTTCGGTATATGGATCTTCCGGAGTCGGTTACTGTAAACGGTGAAATCGCTGTGATGGGAACCGGCAATGGAGAGTGGTGGTATGATGAATCAGAAAGGAGCGTAATCATGCGACTGAATCAGCCAAGCAGCCAAAAAACGGACATCCATTTTGAATGGTAAATGATCGTTGATTAGCCGAAAATGTAATAAAATGCCGCCTGTATCCTCCTTGGGATACGGATTTTCTTTTTTTGTTGACAAAATGATCTCTTTTAAATAGCGTTTAGGAGCTATTACCTGGATATCATCAACGGAGGAATGTATGGAAAAGGAGTCAGGCTTAACACTGAATCTGTTCACCAAAGTACAGGACGATCTTGAGAAAAGGCAGTATCTGATACTGGCTGAGCTCAGAAAAATTTCTACCCGTTTTCAGTACTACAAGATCTATCCGGAACTCAGCAGATTGGTTGAGCTGCACAAAATGCTCACCGATATCATCAACCGTCTGCAGGATCTCAGAAACAAATTTCCAAAACGAATCGGAAAAATTGACTGGGTTAACCGGACGATCGAGCACGAGGTGGTATTTGTGGACGGAACTGACCTTATTGCTGTCCAGGATTTGATCAATTGGGCTCTGCCCAGGATTGAACAGGTGATACAGGAAGGTGCGGCAATTCACGAGTTCGTTGAAAAAGAGCTCTCTGTTGAACAGGTAGGAATTTTGCCAAACTACAGGGACGAAGGGTACTTTTTTCTCCCGGACAACAAAAACAGCCTTCTGAACCTATTCAGATTTGAAGTATCTATCTTTCAGAGTGCTGATGACAAATACAGATCCCTCAAAACCATTCATATCAAGTCGCTGGAGCAGAAGGGAGCACATTTATCACCCGGCTCCATCAAGCTGGATCTGATCCGCGAAGTAAAGGAGATGCCGAACCCGGCTACATATGCGTTTAACACAGAGCTCGATTTCTCATTCAGCCACACCATCTTTCCCGTCGCAAAGCGTAAACTGATGCAGACGATTTATCATTGAGATGTGAGATGGACGATGGGTGATGTGAGACGTCAAACGTCAAACGTGAGACGGGAAACTTTCGACTGGCGACTTGTGATGAGTGATTTGCGATTGGCAATCTCAGAAGAATAAGCCATCCTGCCC
>JAWVZW010000083.1:0-7886 GCA_033721975.1 Balneolaceae bacterium | reverse complement strand
TGATGCATCCGATGTTTGATTTCCAATTCCGTAAAAATTTGTGGGCCAGTCTTTGAATGAGATCCTGCCTGTCAGATGAAGGTTATCTCCAAGAATCCAGTTTGAGGATCTGAGAACCATGTGATACTGTTTTTTCTGCGTGTAGTAAGCATCCAGACGCAAAAATGAAGGATTTGAGGAATTCAGATGTCTGTAAACAACCTGTGGAAGTACACCGGCGGCCCATCCGGTGTCCGGTGATTTGAACAGAATAGGCAGTACCATCCACTCCGTTTTCCGGGATGAAAGGGTGTCAGAATGAATCGGGTTCTTTAATTCCTGAATACACTCATATACTATCCCGGTTTCGCAGCTGATGGGTTGAATTGAACAGCAGGACAGTAAAAAAAGGATGATAATCATTTTATCTGCTTATATGAGCAGGTATTATATCCTTCCGGATACATGAAAAAAATGACAACTACTACTGAAATTCATGCCATTCACCAAAATTTTATCTATTCCCCCGATACTTACTAACTAACCTCTTTCACATATTCAGATGGAGTTGAACCATATACTTTTTTAAACAGCCTGGAAAAATAGACAGGGTCATTAAATCCTGTCTGATACGCAATTTCGGATATATTGCCTGCATGGCTGGTTAAAAGCTGCTCAGCCCGCTGCATTCTCATCAGCCGGATTAAAGCGCCTGCTGTTATTCCAATATGCCCTTTCAGCCTTCGCTGCAGCTGCCTAGGACTAATCGAAACTTCGTATGCCAGCCATTCTACCCCGAAATTAGAATCACCTATATGCTTCTCTATGGCCGCTTTTACCTCATTTAAAAAGATATCTTCCGCAGATTCTACATCGATTTCCTGAACCGAAAGCCGTGGATCATCTAAATGTGACTTCACATTGGAAGCCGGAGTAGATTCATCAATTTTTCGTGCTGTATCACTGCTTTCATCTGCGAAATCTGCATCCAGAAGTAGTTCATCTTCCAGGTCCTGGCTTTTTTTGCGAAGTGAGTAGGTAACATATCTTGACCGGTAGAGAAAAGCACTGACTCCCGTGAGAATAGTAACAGTCAGGGCCAGATGGATAGCCTGGTTTGAGGCAAATTCCAGATCCTGAACCCCATATAGGGAAGGGATGATATAAAGTCCAGGATAAAATAACAGAAAGACAGATAGGCCAAGACTAAAGAATTGAAGAGGCCGGAATGGAATACAGGTTGCTGCAACCAGCAGCAAAAGAGTTAGATATCCGCTTGAAAAGCCAACATCCTGATTGAGCACATCATCTGATATCATGACGAACCCGTACAGAATGGTCAGAAATATGAATAGATACCGATGAGTTTTGAGGGAAAAAATTTTATATGCGGATAGGATAAGAATGAAACCGGCGATAAGAACCAGGATAAGCTTGTCTACCAGGGTTACGATGCGATAGGGCGTATCCTCATAAAAGAACTGTACAGGATGCCCAAATACAAAGTGTTTAATGAGGACAAATACAATGGGTGTCATAATACCAACAATACCACTTATCAAATACCCATTTTTACAATGCCGAAGAAGCAGCATTCTAAAATCTTTGCTCTCTTCAACCGTAGGGGTGAAAATCTCAGAGAACTTTGGAAGAGAAGGAGAGTATTTCATAGCGCAGAGAGTTTACGCTGCGATTATATTAATACTCTAATCATTGAACCTATTAAATTCAAGCTTAAGCTGTTTCAAATATTGAAGAAGCTTCCCATTCGCTTAGAATGAACATTTTATCGGATTTGTAAACGATTCTGGAGGTCGAAAACTAACTTAAAACAGGCTATATGGGCTATTTGGGTAGATTTGAGCAGTTCATGTGAATCATTTAATAAAAGGGTTTAAGTGAATGAAACCATATTCAATTTTGACATTTAAACCACATAAAACATTGTTAGATAATAAAATAGTTTCTTTATCAATAAAATTTATACTTCCCGATATTCAATCCGATAAGTCGGTTTCGATACCTTATTAGACAAATCTAATCAATTAACCGATGGATAATATATAACATGAAGCCAATAAAGAGATACCCAGCTATTACAATACATTTGCAATATGAACCTTCGAGGCTTAATATCGGTCTGTTGTGTTCTGTATATACTATCCGTAAGCACAGGATGCACACAGCAAAAGAACCCGGATTCTGCCAGCCACCAGGCAGCGGGAATAGGCCTTTCTGAATCATCTCTACACTATCAAAACCCGGTTATTATATATCTGACCGATAACGACATTTATTCAGAAAATCGGTTCCTGCATTCTGTAAACTGGGAATTGCGTCAGCCAAGAGATCTTTCCGTTTCATCCGTAACCACAACAGCTGTCTCCGGAGCGATGTATGTAGATTTCTTCTATTCCTGCGGGAATTTCAGGGAGAACAACAGGGCAGTGCCTGGGAATGGTACTATTGAGGATCAGATTGTCATGTCGTGTCAGGATGAACTCTCTGCAAGAATGGAAGCTGTTACTGAAGATACCATTGCTGTTTACGAATTTGAGATCGATATTCCATTTCTGAATAGCCTGAGTGAGTAGCCGGCTCCTGAGTTTAAATTCGCAGTAACAATTCTCAGGGATAATGACACTGATCCGGGCGCATTCTATCCTAAAAAAATCTGATCGAATGACTATGAAATCTGTACGAAACCAAACTTTTCTATTAATTCTTGCTGTAGCCGTTCTCTCAATGTGTACGCGTGAACAGGATGGAATGGAACTATC
This sequence comes from Balneolaceae bacterium, assembly GCA_033721975.1. Classification (GTDB taxonomy): domain Bacteria; phylum Bacteroidota; class Rhodothermia; order Balneolales; family Balneolaceae; genus Rhodohalobacter. The sequence goes on along the minus strand of JAWVZW010000083.1, from coordinate 5,127 downwards.
GGATGTCAGTCCTGAAGAAAGTATGGAAGTAATGTACGACAGTACACTGGCTGCTGAACTGGGCGCCGATGATTATGGAATGAGGCGTTACGTGATGGCATTTCTCAAATCCGGCCCGAATCGGCCAGAAAATCCTGACGAGGCGGCACGCCTGCAGAGAGCTCATCTTGATAATATCTCCAGGCTTGCTGAAGAGGGGTCGCTTGTTGTAGCGGGACCATTTCTGGATGATACTGAGATACGCGGGATTTATATCTTTGCCGTTGAGTCCGTGGAAGAAGCGAGAGCACTTTCTGAGTCGGATCCGGCTATTCAGGCCGGTAGTCTTGAACTTGAGCTGCATCCCTGGTATGGAAGTGCAGCATTGATGCAGATTGGCGAGATTCATAGCTCTATCAGCAGGGAATCCCCATAATCGGGTAGGTTGTTCAACCTAGCCGAAATAGGCCTCTAGCAGCTGATTTCTGATCCTTTCTTTTACCTCATCTGACGTAAAGGCGTGCCGGATTGCTTCCAGATTACACTTCTTGAAATGATTCTCTGTCCAGCGGAAAGCATCTTTGAGTTTCTGATATTCTTCATTTAAAGTCACATCAGATAATGCACGACCATCTGTATTTACGCTTAGAGATATGCCCTTTTTGAAAATCTGATCAATGTTATGCCTTTCAAAATCTTCAAAGACACGGGTTTTAATATTGCTGGTGGGGCACACCTCAAGATGAATATCCTCATCAAGAAGCCTGTTGGTAAGTTCTTCGTCTTCCAGGCTCCGGACACCATGGCCGATTCTCGATGGATGAAAATAATCGAGGGTTTCCTGGACGCTCTCTGGTCCGCATGCCTCACCGGCATGAGCTGTACAGGGTATACCGGCATCATGTGCCAATCTGAAGGCAGAAATATGATTATCGATCGGGTAGCCGGACTCATCAGCCGCTATATCAAAACCACAGACACGGGTCCTTGAGATGTTATTTTTTACCAGTTCAGCCGTGGTGATGCTCTCCTCTTCGGAAAAATGGCGCAGTGTACAAAGTATGATGCCTGCCTCTATGCCGGTTTTCCGGACACACTCTTCCGTAGCAGAAGAGACGGCTTCAATGACTTCCTGAGGTGTAAGATCCTCCCGGATATGTAGCAAGGGTGCAAACCTGATCTCTGCATAGATGACGCGATCTTTATTCAGTTGCTGAAACAGATCTTGAACCACCAATTTCAGATTTTCGGCGGATTGCATCAGTTTGATGGCACTTTCTGCACGATTGATATAATCAACAAGATCAGAGCACTTTCCGGTAATTCTAAACTCCGATCTGTACTTCTCGCGGGTGATACCGGGCACAAGCTTTTGTACAACGTCATAGCTCAATGAGCAGTCGAGATGCAGGTGCAATTCAATTTTTGGCAGCGAATGGATGTCCATCTGTTATTCTTACAGTGATTAAAAAGTGGTTCAATGTATGAAATCTGCGGGCAAATATTCAGCAGCTTGGATCCATTCGGATTCTGTTTCATACGGTTTGCAAACAGGGTCTAATTTTACTATATCTGAAATCATTAAACCTGAAACAGGATCCCATACCCTATGTCTGGCAGTCTGGTTGCGGCCCTTTCGATCGTACTTTTCTTTTTAGGTTACAGGTATTATTCCAGATTTCTAGCTGAGAAGATTTTCAGGCTGGATCCGACATTTATGACGCCCGCCCATCAGTTTAATGACAGCGTAGACTATGTGCCGGCCAATAAGTACGTACTTTGGGGGCATCATTTTACTTCAATTGCCGGTGCAGCACCGATCGTGGGTCCAGCCATAGCCGTTTACTGGGGATGGCTGCCTGCCATGCTTTGGGTGGTTCTGGGCACCATATTTGCAGCCGGAGTTCATGATTTCGGTGTTCTTGTGCTCTCAGTGAGAAACAAAGGTCAATCAATCGGCACGCTTGCAGATAAACTGATCGGTAAAAGAGGTAAGATTTTATTTCTGTTTATTATTCTCGTACTGGTTCTGATGGTCAATGCTGTCTTCGCTTGGGTTATTTCAAACCTTTTTATCTCATTTCCCGCCAGTGTTTTATCTATTTTTATTCAAATTCCTCTAGCCGTATGGATAGGGTACAGGTCATTTCATAAATCGGGGAATATGATCATTCCATCCGTGATCGTGTTGATCATCATGTATTTTACAGCCATTTTGGCCAGTTATGTGCCTGCACTTCAGATCGACCTGGTCAGGTATTTTGGGGATGGAGAATCGGCCCTGTTTCTTGGCTTCAGCGGGGTTGAGCTCTCTTTTATTGTCTGGATACTCATTTTGATGGCGTATGTATATGTTGCATCCACGCTGCCAGTATGGAAGCTTCTTCAGCCACGTGATTTTATTAACTCCCAGCAGCTTTTGATCGGCCTTTTAATTCTGTATCTGGGTCTGTTTTTATCCTCCCCTGAAATTACCGCACCAGATATCAATACAAATGTGGATGATGTTGGGTGGTTTCCGCTGCTCTTTATTACCATTGCATGTGGTGCTATTTCGGGCTTTCATGGCCTGGTTTCATCAGGTACCACTGCCAAGCAGCTGGATAAAGAGACAGATGCACGGTTTATTGGGTATTTGGGCGCTGTAGGAGAGGGGAGTCTTGCGCTTATAACGATCATCGCTGTGGTTACCTACTTCAATACTACCGGCGAATTTCTTGATACTTATCACTCTTTTGCAGATGCCGGGGCTTCCGGATTGAACATTTTTGTGGAAGGTGCTGCTCAGCTGGCCACGGCTCTCTGGATTCCCCTTGAGGCTGCACAAACTATTATCGCCGTTATCGTGATCAGCTTTGCCGCTACAACGCTGGATACATCTGTAAGACTTATGAGGTATATCCTTAATGAGCTGGGGGAAGAGTACAGCCTACAGCCGCTCAAAAGTCTTCATGGGTCTACCATGCTGGCGGTAGGAGCCAGCGCAGCGCTTGTACTGATTCCTGAAGGACCAAGAGGTGTAGGATCGGGAGGGTATTTGCTGTGGCCTCTCTTTGGTACATCAAACCAGTTGCTTGCCGCCATCAGTCTTATGATTGTCACAATCTGGCTCCGGCGAAAAGGCAGGAGTATTCTATATACAATCATACCGCTTATTTTTCTTCTCTTTATGACACTTTGGGCCATGACTGAGCAGGTATTATTTGAATGGTCCGGCTTTTTTGGAGATACAGACGGAAACCTTTTGCTCTTTTTCTTTGGTTCAGTGATACTGGGTTTTGCCATTTGGATACTGCTGGAAGCATCCATTCTTCTACGAAAAAGTGAAAAAGATGTAAGCTGATCTCATATCCATTTTTGGTGAGTACAAAGTGCCTGAAAGTTTCTTCAGAAAAATGTTCGATTTCAGAGTTTTTTAAATCGTAATTCCCTATCTATATGGAAGATAGAAATCTGAAATAATTTTAGGACCCGGTTGCAGTGGATGGTGAATTACTGACGTGGCTTTTTCTGGCAGGAGGGATCATCCTGATGATCCTGGAACTGGTGATTCCGGGCGGCGTGGCTTTTTTTCTGGGAATCAGCGGGCTGGCTGTGGGGCTTCTGCGTTTTTTGGGACTACTTTCGGATCCCATTGCGGCCGTATCTGTCTGGCTTCTTAGTTCAATGGGTCTCACCATAGCGATCCGACCATTCATCAAGAAATACCTCAAACCGGAATCATCCTACAAACTTGCGGATGAAGACTATGAAGCAATGGATCAGATGGCTGTTGTTACAGAAGAGCTGAATGATCTTGACAATAGCGGCAGAATACGGTTCGACGGTGTAACCTGGCAGGCCAGATCTATTCAGGGCCACATTCCGGCAGGTAAGGAAGTGATTATACGATATCGCGAAAATACAACTTGGATTGTCGAGTCTTTGGGGGTTATTGAGCCGACAACCCAATCACAAAAAAACAGTGAGAGGAACTAATTTATGTGGTTTGTAACGCTTTTGACCATTCTTTTTCTCTATGTCATTGTGACCCGTCTTTTCATCATCGTGGAGATGCGTGAGGAGGTCATTCAGGAAAGGCTTGGGAAGTACAAGAAGACGCTGAAACCGGGTTTTCATTTTATGGTTCCTTTTGTGGACAGGGCTGCTTATGACCAGGAAATGCGTGAGCAGGTGATTGATGTTCCGGGGCAGACCTGTATTACAAAAGACAATATTGAGGTGATTGTAGACGGAATTGCCTATCTGAAGGTGATGGATTCCTATAAGGCAAGCTATGGGATCTCAAACTATCGTGCAGCAGCCATCAACCTGGCTCAGACCACGATGCGAAGCGAAATAGGCAAGATCACCCTTGATGATACCTTCTCAGAGCGGGAAGCAATGAATGAAAACATTGTTCGGGAAATTGACAAAGCTGCCGGTCCGTGGGGAGTGAAAGTGATGCGGTATGAGATCAAAAATATCCGCCCTTCAAATGAACTTGTGGATACGATGGAAAAACAGATGGAGGCCGAGCGGCAAAAACGGGCTGATATCACAAATTCTGAAGGATTCCGTGAATCCCGTATCAATGAATCGCAGGGAGAGAAGCAAAGCCAGGTTCTCATATCGGAAGCTCAGAGGCAGAGACGCATCAATGAGGCGAAAGGCCGGGCTAAAGAGATCGAACTGGTTGCAAAGGCTTCCGCGGAAGGAATAAAAAGAGTGGCGGAAGCCATCGCCAAGCCGGGTGGTGACCTTGCAGTTCAAACCAAACTGGTGGGGCAATATATTGATCAGTTCGGCAAAATAATCCAGTCCACAAACGTATCCATTCTGCCGGTTGAAACGGCAAACCTGAAAACATTTTTCGAAGGAGCTGCGATGGTGAGTGATCACACAAAGAGCCGTAAATCCGGTCCAAAGACCGAATCAAAAGGAGGTGCCTGATATGGAAGTTGTAAATCTCGTCAGCCAGATACTGCTCGGCGTCTTTGTAATCTATCTGACCTATAAGTTTCTGCAAGCGATACGTCTGGTGCCAAATCAGTATGAGCATATTGTGGAACGGCTGGGTAACTATCATAAAACACTGGGACCCGGTTTTCATGCCCTAATTCCATTTATTGACAAAGTTGTCTACAAGCAGGATTTACGGGAAGAGAC
>JAWVZW010000082.1:0-7903 GCA_033721975.1 Balneolaceae bacterium | reverse complement strand
GACAGATTTGTACCCTCAAAATAAACCGTCCCCGGGTAGATAAACGCGTGTTCATATGTGGGCAGATTAGGTGAGGGCGGGATCCATTCCAGTCCGGTATCAGGCCATTTCATGCTTCTGCTCCACCCTTCCATTGAGATTACACGAAGCTGCGGTTCAGATTCAAAATTCACCCACTCTTCTCCGGCTATCATCCGTGCCATTTCCCCCATAGTTAACCCGTGAGTAACCGGGATCGGATAAGCCCCGACAAAAGATTCGAATTCCTCTTCCAGGACCCAGCCGCTTACGTAGTTTCCTCCCAGCGGATTGGGCCGGTCGAGAACCCATATCTCTTCATCATTTTCAGCCGCCGCCTCCATAACGAGACCCAGTGTGGAGATATACGTGTAGAAACGAGCTCCCACATCCTGGATATCAAACAAAATCAGGTCAACGTCCGTCAACATATCGGATGTGGGTTTGCGATTGGCACCATAAAGAGAATAGACGGGCAGACCTGTAGCCATATCGATACCGTCCTCGATCCGGTCGCCTGCTCCTGCTTCACCTCTGAATCCATGTTCCGGTGCAAACAGTGCTGTTACATTTACATCCAGTGTCAGCAGAGTGTCCAGCATATGAGTATCCCCGATTCTGGACGAAGGATTCATGACCAGTCCTACCCTTTTGCCCTGCAAATCCGATAAATGATCCTCAATCAGCATCTGAGCGCCGGTTTTTACCGGATAATCCAAACCGTGATCCTTACCGGTCCTGTCACCGGCACACGAAAACAATATTGCAAGCGCAATCAAGCTCAGAATCATATGCAGCGGAACTCTATATTTTCCCATGCTATTCATCATTCAATGTAGTTACTTACAAAAATAAAAAAAGGCGAAGTGATTACTTCGCCTTTAAATACTCTGCCGGTAAGCAAACATAATTTATGCCTTGTTGGCAACCACTTCAGATTCAGCAAAGAAGTATGCTGACTCAACTTTCCCATTTTCAACTGAGTCAGAGCCATGCACGATATTTTCACCAACGCTGTCAGCGAAATCGGCCCGAATCGTTCCTTCGTCTGCTTCTGCCGGGTTTGTTGCACCGATCAGTTTACGAAAATCGGCTACTGCATTTTCCTTTTCGAGGATCATCGGAACACACGGACCGCTGCTCATAAATTCGACCAGTTCCCCGAAGAAAGGTCTCTCACGATGAACTGCATAAAACCCGCCTGCCGTATCAACCGTGAGCCGAACCATTTTCATTGCCACGATATTGAATCCTGCTTCCTGAATTCTCCGGGTTACCTCTCCAATCAGATTCTTTTTTACACAGTCTGGTTTAAGGATTGTAAGTGTTCGTTCTACTGCCATTCTAAGATTAATTTTTTGTAACAATTAATGATTTGAGCTCTCCTGTAAGAGAGCCGTAAAGATACGGTTTCAGGGGTACAATCACGAAAAAAGTGTTCTGAAATCTTCCAATCAAATCATAATGAGCGAACGAGCTTTCTCTTTTGAGTGGGTAATCAATTCCGGGCTTGAGTCCGGAAAGCTATGGGAGCTCATATCCGATACCAATTACCTGTTTAAGGCAATAGGACACCTAGCCATCAGGGAAAACCAGCTATCCGGTAATCAGTCAGGTACACAGTCCGCCCGGCACTTAACATATGAACAGATTCACAGGCCGGAGCTTTGGAGTGAGGAACTCTGCGAATGGGAAGCCCCCTTTTACCTGCATCTGAAAAGAAATTATTTCCGCGGCTATCTCAGAGAGCTCAATTATTCAGCACGTATATCTGAAAGCATGACCGGATCACGAGTCACATTCTCCTTCTCCGGCATATCCAAAGGGCTTGGCGGATATATCCTTACACGCGCAGAACTGATGCGTGGCATGAAAAGGCGCCTGAAAAGAATGTTATCGGAATATGAGCGTTCAGTTCGTGAAGAACGCCTGATGAAGGAGTCGGAACCACTGGGATTTACCATTAAAAAGCTGCAGAAGGCTGAGTGGATCCGTAAACTTTCTGCGGTATCAGGAATGCCTGATCTATCAGCAAAACTTGTTTCCCTTTTGCTCCAGTCCGACGAGCAGTTTTTGCATGAGTTATCCCCTGTTCGATTGGCTGAATTATGGGAAAAACCCGTGAGTACGGTGGTGCATCTCTTGATCCATGCATCTGAGCTGGATATTCTGAGATTTAACTGGCAGATGTGCTGCCCGTCCTGTTCCGGTCCCATACATCAAACGTCCTCACTTACGGAAATTACAGAGCCGATCTATTGCAAGGATTGCTGCAAAAGCGTCCATGTAGACTTTCACAGCACTCTTCACATCACTTTCAGCCCTGCTCCCACATTCAGACGAATCAGTACCAAAAAGTATCATCTTAACAGTCCCTCCAAGCGTCCTTTGGTGAAACTCAGAACCGTACTGGAACCCGGGGAGAAACGCTTTGTCCGAATCAATCTTGAGCAAGGATATTATCGAATCTCCTCAGACAAAACGGATGGATCTGTTTATGTAACCGTGCAGGATGACGCAGCTCCTCATGCATCCATAGTATTTTCAAACTGGGATCTTGAGGATCAGAGGCTTACCCTGATCAGCGAGCCCTATCTGATTTTGAAAAACAAAACGGATGAGCCCATGACGGTGATTTGCGAGGATATGCATTCGGATAAATATCACGTAGCCGCCAGCGAGATATGCTCATTACCGGAATTCCGCCATCTTTTTCCGGAGGAGTTAATTCGTAAAAAAGAAAGTATTGCTGCCAATAACCTCACAGTGCTCTTTACCGACCTGTTTAATTCCTCCGATTTATACAGCACTAACGGAGACCATTCGGCCGTCAGTCTTGTCATGAACCACTTTGATGTTCTTCAGGACGTAATATCACGGGAACGAGGTTCAATTGTAAAAACCATTGGAGATTCGGTGATGGCGGTCTTCCCCAGACCCATATACGCACTTCGCGCATTCAGTCGGGCACAGGAACTTTTAAAAGGGGATGACAGCACCGATGCTTCTCTTCGCCTGAAAGGGGGCGTTCACGCCGGCAATTGTGTGGCGGTCACCTTGAATGATAATATCGATTACTTTGGCAATACCGTAAATATTGCTTCCCGTCTGGTTGATCACGCTCGCAGTGATGAAATTGTGATATCCGATGATGTGTATACCAGTCCGGATCTGCGAAATTTTCTCATGAGTAAGCGCCGAAATGTGCGAATACATCATTTCGATGCTGAACTTAAGGGTTTTGACGAATGCACATTTGAGGCCAAGCGTATCTCCCTGCATCATTTCCTGCTCAGCTGATTAGCACTGATATATCTCTCCTTTACGGTCATTTTTTCTCAGGCTGGCTAAACATTATTTAATTGGTATAGAACCTATTTAAGACTGCCTCTGAGCAATTCCAGGCGATCTTTAGGCAAATAAATGGCATATTGTCTTTTTAACTCTAACCGGATCAGAGACATTTCATGCTATGAAGGAAACACACAAGCCTCACCCGAGTATCGCTTCAAGAACTGTGCTGATGGGCGAAAAGAAACGTATTGGTCTGGTAGCCCATGACTATCGGAAAATGGACCTTATTGACTGGGCCGACTATAACCGGGACATACTGATGCAGCACGATCTATATGGAACAGGAACCACCGGCGGATTGATAGCCGATAAGCTTCGCTTGCCCGTGCACCGGTTTATGAGTGGTCCGCTTGGCGGAGATTTGCAGATCGGTGCAGCTATTGCAGAGACCCGTTTGGATATACTGATTTTTTTCTGGGACCCGCTTCAGGCTCAGCCGCATGACGTAGACGTTAAAGCACTTCTGAGGATTGCAATTGTCTACAATATTCCCCTTGCATGTAATCGTTCAAGCGCAGATTTCCTGATTACATCCGAACTGATGGGTGAAAATTACGAGAGATATCTGGTTGATTATGGGAAAAGGCTGAAAAGCCTGAGCGGCAATGAACAGTAGACTGCAAAGAGCTGTACCTGTGTTGTGAAATACGGACCCTCTTAATGACAGTGCTGGTGAGCCTCCGACCAAACCGTCCCATCCGGGCACTGAGTACCCCCTGAACCGTCCGATATTGCCATTCCAACGAAAACCAGTCCCAAAATTACCGCTGCAACAATGGCTATCATACCCAGCTTGGATGTGGTTCCGGACTGATCCTTGTCATAACAGCAGTTTTTATACTTTTTCCCGCTTCCGCAATGGCAGGGTTCGTTACGTGCAGGTTTCTGAGCCATGTTATTATGATTCACGGTTTGGTTTATTGACACATCATTATAGTGATAAATTGGAAAATTGGATAGTCCTCTATGAAGTCAACATGAGATTTTATGCAATGAATACAGTCCAAATACTGTACAGGTGAACGGTTCTTTTTTCCGATTCACATCCCCTTCTCTATTTTTTACCTTTCAATAAGTTACTCAATGCATCACAAACCCTTTTTTAGTTATGAATCACCTTTCAGGTGAAGAGTCTCCCTATCTTCTTCAGCATGTCCATAATCCTGTAGACTGGTATCCTTGGGGTGAGGAAGCCTTTGCGAAGGCACGGGAGGAAAATAAGCCTGTTTTTTTATCCATCGGTTATGCTACCTGTCATTGGTGCCACGTAATGGCTCATGAAAGTTTTGAGGATGAAGAGGTGGCTGAATTGATGAACCAAACGTTTGTGAATATAAAGGCAGACCGGGAAGAGAGGCCGGATATCGATAACACCTATATGACCATTTGCCAGATGCTGACTGGTCAGGGAGGCTGGCCGTTGACTATCATCATGACTCCCGAGAAGGAGCCGTTTTATGCAGCCACCTATCTGCCCAAACATTCGCGCGCCAACCGCATCGGAATGCTCGACCTGGTCCCTGCCATCGAAAATGCGTGGCTGAATGACCGGAACCGTGTGATGGAATCGGTTGAACGGATTAAAATGGGTTTCACGAAAACTCTGGAGATGGGCCAATCTGAAAGCCCTCTGCCCGAAAATATTCACCATCAGGCTTTGAATGCCCTTCAAGTTCGCTATGACTCTGAACACGGAGGTTTTGGCGGGGCTCCTAAATTTCCCTCCCCTCACAACCTCAGTTTTCTGATACAGTATAGCCGTATTCATGATCACCCCGTAGCCCGGGAGATGGCCGAGCATACCCTTCAGAAAATGAGGCTTGGCGGCATATATGACCATATAGGAGGCGGGTTTCACCGATACTCTACAGACGATGAATGGCTGCTCCCGCATTTCGAAAAAATGCTGTATGATCAGGCACTGATGCTCGGAGCCTACGCAGAATGCTATAAGCTGACCGGTAGTGAGATGTACCGGGACACCTGCCGTCACATTGTTAACTATCTTGACGAGTGCATGACCTCACCCGAAGGCGGTTATTATTCTGCCGAAGATGCTGACAGTGAAGGCGAAGAGGGTACATTTTACGTCTGGAAGAAGAGTGAAATTGTGGACGTGCTTGGTGCTGAAGAGGGAGCGCTCTTTTGCGAACTCTACAACATCCGCGACGACGGCAACTATTACGATGAAGCCACCCGTCAAAAAACAGGTGCAAACATCCCATACCTGACCAGTCCGGTACCCAAGAAACTGCAAGACAGGATCGGCGATTGCTTAGATAAACTGCACAAACACCGCAAAAAAAGAGAGCGACCGCTGCTGGATGATAAAATCCTGACTGACTGGAATGGTTTGATGATCGGAGCACTGGCTCGTGCAGGGATCATGACCGGCGACACTTCCTTTATTCAACGAGCTGAGAAAGCTTACAGTTTTATCAGCAAACATCTTATTAAGAAGGATGATAAAAGATTACTACACCGCTATCGAAACGGTGATTCAGGTATAGAGGCTATGGCTGATGACTATGCCTTCCTTATTGACGGGCTGATTGAACTCTATCAGGCAACCTTTAAACCCGGGTATCTTACTGATGCCGTGCGCCTTCAGAAAATTCTTGAACATGAATTCTGGGATGAAATGCATGGCGGCTACTATTTCACATCAGAGTCTTCTGAGGAGATACTGGGCCGTCAAAAAGAGATCTATGACGGAGCTTTTCCATCTTCCAATTCTGTTGCTGCAAAAAATGGATTGAGATTATCCAGACTAACCGGAAACACAGATTTTGAAAATAGATCCCATCAAATTCTGAATGTATTTTCAGAGCAGATAGCGGATGCTCCGGCAGGGTACACTCACGCAATTCATGCCGCCATGCTGTTAAACAGTGGCAGCCATGAGATTGTAATCTGTTCTGAAAATCGTAATGAGACTTGTGAAAAGTTGATTGCCGTTTGCCGCGACCATGCAAGCCCCGGCAGTTCTATTCTACTCAAAACAGCCGAATCAGAACGGGAACTCAATGAGATCGCTCCATTTACTAAAGCATATCCAGTCAGTGATCGTCCTGAGGTATATGTCTGCTCAGGCTTCGCATGCAAGGCCCCTGTTCACACTCCCGGAGAGGTGATATCCAATTTATCAGATTAGGTATTCAACCTTCCCGAATATGTTTTATTTTAAACAGGTTTAAACGGTTCCTGAATTCAGATTTTATCATCCAAAACAGATACCAAACATGAGCAAAAAAGATAACGGATCCATTTCGTACTCGGTAAAGAACAAGGTAGGTACTATAGAATTCTACCACCCCAAGGGCAATTCGCTGCCCGGTGTATTACTCCGAAAACTGGCCGATACGGTTCAGCATGCCGGCAAAGATGGCGATTCCAATGTAGTCGTTTTAAGAAGCAAGGGAGACGGAGCGTTCTGTGCCGGTGCGTCTTTTGATGAACTACTCGATATATCTGATATGGAGCAGGGAAAACATTTCTTCATGGGATTTGCCCATGTGCTGAACGCCATGCGTACATGTCCAAAACCGATCATTGCCAGGGTTCATGGTAAAACCGTAGGCGGCGGTATCGGGATAGCTGCTGCATCGGATTTTGCCTTTGCACACACCGAAGCTTCCATCAAACTGAGTGAACTGGCCCTGGGTATCGGGCCATTTGTTGTGGGTCCAGCTGTAGGTCGAAAAATCGGGGTATCAGCATTTTCCACCCTCGCGTTCGATGCCAGAACCTGGTATACAGCCGAATGGGCACGACAGAAAGGTCTTTACAACAAATTACTATCCACTATTGAAGATCTGGATGAATCGGTTGACAAACTTGCAGGGGAGCTAGCATCTAGCAATCCGGAAGCCATGCAGGAACTAAAAGAGATCATCTGGCAAAGCACCGGTCATTGGGATGCCACACTTGAACAGCGAGCCGAGATCAGCGGCAGACTGGTTCTTTCCGATTTTACACGGGAGTTTATCAAGGAGTTTAAGGAGAAGAAGTAAAGTGGAGTTTGGAGTACTTGGAGTACTTGGAGTGCCTGGAGTTAGGAGTTAGGAATACTTGGAGTTATGAGTACTTGGAGTGCCTGGAGTTTTTAGTATTGGGTAGTGAGTATTGAGTAATGAGATCGTCTGACGTTTGACGTTTCACGTCTGACATCTGACGTTCGCCCTTACTCCTCTCCTTCTATCTTCTCATCCACCAATACAGGATTCTCCGTCATCTCATCTTTTGGTTCTTTCACGAGAAACCAGGCGATTGCGGAGAAACCGACCGTTATGCTGCAAATGATCAGAAGCACGGTTTTATTGGGAACGGCATTCATGATGTCGCCCACGGCGAAACTGGATACCAGTTGCGGCAATACCACCGAAAGGTTAAACAGGCCCATGTACAGTCCCATTTGATTCTGAGCTATTTTCTGTGACATGATGGCAAATGGCAGGCTGATAATGGACGCCCAGCCAACACCTACCACGACCATCAGGATATATAAAGTCCAAGGTGAATCTCCCAGCAG
>JAWVZW010000081.1:0-7912 GCA_033721975.1 Balneolaceae bacterium | reverse complement strand
GGATATGGTCTGGTTTTTCCTCAAGAACTTTCAGATACAGTTCCTGAGCCTTTACAGGATCATCATTTTCTGAATAGGCATTTGCCAGATTGTAGAGAACGGTAGGATTATTTCCATGTTCTACAGCCTGTTTCAGGTAGGATATGGCATCCTCCGTCTGTCCAATGATCAGATATCCCACCCCAATTTCGTTCAGAAGGTCTGCATCAGCTGGATTTGTTTGTGCCTCCAGCAGCAGTTTCTCGATTTCTTCCTGGATTTTCTGTAAGCTGCTCAAAATTGATAACCTATTTGTAATTCTGCCTGAAATGAGTCGATAGTACTGGTTGATAAAATAGCTTTAACCGGTCCCAGAATAGTAAGTGCACCCAACGTGAGGGATGCTCCATATTCAATATCATCCTGATCCAGTAATAAATTCCAACTGTCCAGGAATCGTGCAGAAAAAACATCGATTCCAATAAACCGATGGTATACCGGCTCAGCCTGAAAACCTATGGAGGCAAGCTGGATATTTCTGCTGGCTACCTCAAAAGAATTGAATCCCCCAAACCGTATAAACCCAAATGTAGTGACATACCGGTTTACGGTATGCCAGTAATTCCAGGGAAGCTCGGTTCCATAATTATAACCTGCATAAGCTGCGTGCCGGATCGAAAAGTTATCTGATAATGGAAGAAAACCCTCCCAGAATCCCTTGATGGACGTAAATAGCAGCGGACTCAAAAAGGCCGGATTACTGTGATACCCTTCGGCAACAATTTTTTGGCCTAGCGTCGGATATGCTTTTCGGTTATGGGAATCAAACCTATACCTTGCAAAGATCCCGTGATGCCCCTTGGCAACCGGCTCAATCTCCGCCGGATTGATTGCATTTTGCTGGTAATCGAATTCTTTTCGGATGCCTAGTGCAAAAAGATTCTGAGTACTGAAATAATTGCCTGCAGAGGTTTCTGCCATCAGCGTCCTGCTGTTAAAGCTGGAGACACGCGTGAAGTCACTATACCACTCTACCAGTTCAGAATTGAACCACACAGTGGTTAAAGCGGCCAGGCTGGATCCAAGTGCACCGTAATAAATGTATTCTGTACCAATTTGTATCTGATCACCCAGCCGGGCTTCGAACCTGTTGATAGAACCCGGGTGAAGTAAATCCTGAAAGTTAGCTTCCAGCAAGATGGACGCCTGTGAATCCGTTTCATAGCGGAGACCCACTTTGAAATCATTTTGCTTGCTCTCTTTTATCTCGATTTGAAGATTGTATTGATAAAGTGTATCCGGTTTAATTCTGTAGGTTACCTGTTCAATATATCTCGAACTGTAGAGCTTGGAAATGCGGTTTTCAATTTCATCCGGTGTGAGTTTAACTCCCGGTTCAAAATCCAGCTGACGAATGATAAATCCATCATCAAATAGAGAATTGCCTTCAATATTAATGTTACTAATTGGCAGAGGTACAGGAGGCTCAACTCCCCGGCTGGAAGGAGGTGGGCCTTTCTGACGTTCAGCCAACTTCCGGAACTCATCCAGATACTCTCGGCCGGTTTCCATTCCAATCTCCAGAAACTCACCCACGAGGTCAAAATCAGTTATATCGTACTGATTTAATTCATCTATGTTTATGACAAGATCAGCGAGTTTTTTCTGGGATTCCGACCGTTCTGTAATACGATACATCACTGCCTGGCTCATAATTTCAGTGAGAGAGCGCAGGCTGTCCTGGGTTACCAAAGGTGTGGATACGTCTACGGCAATGATATAGTTTGCACCCATCCGGATGGCATCCTGAACCGGAAGGTTTCTGGCAAGACCACCGTCTACATATAAATTGCCATCAATCTCATGGGGGACCATGGCCGATGGAATGGAAATACTGGCCCGAATGGCATCAGGAAGATATCCCGATCGAAACACGGCAGCCTCTCCGGTTTCAATATCAGTAGCCACAGCCGCATAGGGGATGGGAAAGTCATCAAAATCATCTGTGGAATGAGCCTTCCAGGTGAGTCTGGACAAAAAGGTATAAATGTTTTGACCCGTGATAATCCCGGTCGGCAAATCAATTCCCCTTTCACTGATGGGAAAGGTGGCAATGGTCCGGGAATCAAAGCTTTTTTCGTAGTTGGAAATGTATCTTCGCCTAGGGCTCTCCGAAAACAGTTCAACAAAGTTATTCGTATTGACTAACTCTGCGAGCTGATCACTGCTGTACCCGATTGCATACAAACCACCAACCAGGCTTCCCATGCTTGTACCGGTAAGATAATCGATTCGCAAACCGGCTTCTTCAATGGCTTTCAGGATCCCGATATGTGCAACACCCTTAGCACCGCCGCCACTTAATACCAACCCAATCTTGAGTGAATCAGAATCCACACTATTTGCCGCCTGCTGAGATTGCAAAGGTGCAGAAATCAGGGATTCTGTGCAGAGTAAAGACCCTGCCAGAAATAAAAGAGTTAAGATGAATGATTTACTCATTCCGTATATCGTTTGAAGTGCGTGCGATCTTGCCCAGTGTATAACAGGATATACGTATGAAAACAGAGTTTATTTATTTAAAGGCTTTATCAATTGCAGCCTTCAATTTTTCGGGAGTGATGGGCTTCTCAATGTAATCCTCAAAATTGGTGTCGGATGCCCGTTCTTTCGTGGCCGCTTCGGTATTACCCGTGATATAAATTACTTTTACATCCGACTTTTTCCGGATCTGCTTCATGGCTTCAATTCCATCAACATCATCACTGAGTCGGATGTCCATGATAATGAGATCAACCCCTTTAAGTTTCAGGGCAGACTGCACAGCGGCTGTTCCCTCCGAAACCGTAGCAAGAACCGTGTGTCCCAGCTTATTGATGAACCTCTCCATAATTACCTGTTGAACG
Source organism: Balneolaceae bacterium (assembly GCA_033721975.1). Lineage (GTDB taxonomy): Bacteria > Bacteroidota > Rhodothermia > Balneolales > Balneolaceae > Rhodohalobacter. The sequence goes on along the minus strand of JAWVZW010000081.1, from coordinate 5,027 downwards.
CCATCATCTTCAACAAGTAGAATTTTTTTAGGTTGATTAGCCACTGTATTTTTTGCCTGAAGGTTAGATGTTTAAATACAAATCAAATCAACAGATGTACGGAATATCATTAAATTTTATCTTAAAAACAGACTAAAATTAATTAGCTACTTACAGAGTATCCCTCTTTCGTTAACATTGCAGTAATTTTCTCAGAATGAGGGCCCTGAATAGTGATGGTTTTCCCTTCAATATGCCCGCCGGCACCGCATGCACTTTTCAGCTTTTTTGCCAGTTTCTCGATTACTTGCGGGTTATGGGTAATGCCTGAAATAACGGTAACGGGATTTCCGGTTCGGGGATTACGGGATTCTTTAATCTTTACTTTCAATGAGAATGTCTGTAGTTGAATTTTTTTATTGTACGTATAAGAAAAATAAAAACATATTTTTGGGTAAAATCCAATCATCAGCCTAAATGAGGGAAGCATAAGTGTATTTTTACTGCCAGTGATAATAGCCGGAGCTTCTGACAGGACACTCAATTTTAATTCCTGATTTAAAACAGCAAATGTAGCAGTTTAAGTGAAGGCAGAAAATGGTTAACTTAAAGCCTTATTTATCCTGAAAAATTTACGGAGATATCATTGCAGAATATAAGAATGGACATATTGGGTTTATCTACCAGTCCCAGCAGCGGTGGAGCTTATGCCCTGATTCTTTCTGAAGTGGATGGAAATCGAAGACTTCCTATCATTATTGGTACATTCGAAGCCCAGGCAATCGCCCTTGAATTGGAGAGTATTAAACCTCCCCGCCCAATGACCCATGATCTGCTGAAAAATATGGTATTGAGTTTTAATTCAAATGTTGAACAGATCGTGATTAATGATCTTAGTGAAGGTACATTTTTTGCTCAAATTCACTGTACCCGGGATAGTGAGTCATTTGAACTGGATGCACGACCCAGTGATGCCATTGCACTTGCGATCCGTTTTGGAGCCCCTATTTTCGTAAGCAGCACGGTGCTGGAAGAAGCCGGCATAGAAACGGAAGAAGCACTCGAAAAATCAGAAACACCTGTGCAGGGGGAAGAGGGTAAAAAGGAGCTTTCTCAACTGGAGGAACTGGAGAAAGAGCTGAAAACAGCCGTGGAAACAGAGAATTACGAAAAGGCAGCAAAGCTTCGGGATCAAATACAAAAATTGAAGGGGTAAATGAATATTACCGAAACCCCTCCGGATTCGCTCAATTTCAATACATTATTCACTGATTACCTGAAGGAGAATCCGGATATCCTTGAATTCTTCAGATTCAATCCATTTTCAGAAGACATCGCCACCAACGCTCAGAAACAAATGACGTTTCAGGGATCAAGGCCTGATACGGTTTCTCTTTTAAAGGATTTCAACTCCAGGTTCGACCCACCCGAAATTGTTCTCTCTAACATCAGAAGCCTGGAGAATGAGAATACGTATGCCGTGGTTACGGGTCAGCAGCCAATGATTTTCGGCGGTACTCTCTTTACTATCTATAAAACTTTGACGGCCATCATCTACTGCAAGCATTTCAGCCGTCAAACTGGAAATCATTTTGTGCCTGTATTTTGGCTGGGTGATGAAGATCATGATTTTGATGAAGTGGCTGAACTACATCTGTTTTCTCAGTCCGGTCTGAATGACTTTAAATGGGAAACTCAGAAAAATAGGCAGCAAAGAACCGCGGATATACAGCTGCAGGAAGATTTTGAGGATTTAAAAAAGAATATCAAAAAGACTCTCGGTGATACCGATTTCACTGACGATTTATGGACAACTATTGAAAATGCCTACTCCAGGGGCACAACCGTTGGTGATGCCTTCGGTAGATTGATGACGCAATTATTTGGACATCACGGATTAATTCTTGCCGGAAGCAATGAGCCAGCCATAAAAAAACTATGCCGGCCTGTTTTAGTCACATCAGTTGAAAAACAGGAGGATATTTACAGATCACTTCGAGAAACATCCGAAAATCTTGAAAAAACCGGATATCACAGCCAGGTAAAAGTTCAGCCAAGTAATTTGTTTCGTATTGCAGAAGACGGTTCCCGCTTTAAGCTTGATGTAAAAGATGGTGTTTGGCGGGATGACTCCGGTAATTTTAATAATGTATCTCAGGATCAGCTCATATCGATGATCAAAAAGGATCCTGAAAATTTTTCCCCTAATGTATTTTTAAGGCCACTGATTCAGGATTTTCTTCTTCCTACCATTGCTTACGTGGGTGGCCCGGGTGAAATTTCCTACTACGCGCAGATGAAGGAAGTCTATGAGATATTTGACCAGACAATGCCTGCGATTTTGCCCCGGTTCAGCTGCACGCTCGTTGAATCATCCATCAAAAGGGCACTTGATAGCCTGCCATTTAAATGGACCGAATACAACCGCAGAATTGAAGACCTTGAGTCTGATTTTGTTGATCAGTCTGATAAACCTGACATTGAGTCCATTATCGGTTCATGGAAGGAGGAGGTAGAAGAGCTAACAGAAAGGATGAAACCGCTGGTTGGCGAGATTGATCCGACCCTGGAAAATACCGCCGGAAAGGCATCGGCTTCCTTTTTTAATGAATTGGATAAGCTGAAAGGAAAAATGTATCGATCTGTTAAGGAGCAGGAAAAAGTGCAGGTGAACAGAATCAGCAAGGTACAGGAAGCGCTGTTTCCAAATGGTAATCTTCAGGAGCGTGAAATCGCTTTTATCTATTTCATGAATAAATACGGCAGCGGTATTTGGGATGACCTGCTTGAGGAACTTTCCGAATTTAAACCAAATACACATTTCCTGATTGAGGTATGAGCGAAGATTCCGTAAAAGACAAAAAAAAGCAATTAAGAGATACATATACAGAGCTTCGAAAGTCTTTAAACCCTGAGATCACACTTGAAAAAAGCAGGAAAATCCAGAAAAAGTTGATCGACCTGGATTCATTCATGAATGCTGAAATTATTCATACATATATCTCCATGAATGACAGGAATGAGGTAAATACTCATGAGTTAATCGAAACAGCACTGCAGCAGGGAAAGTCTGTTGTGGTCCCCAGAATCGAAGACGATAATCGCCTGTCCCATCACAAAATTCAGGGGCTGGATGATTTGGAAACAAATGATTGGGGAGTTCCTGAACCGCCCGGTGAGGCAGACACCAAACCCGCGGAGCCGGATCTGATTTTGGTTCCTATGGTTAGCGGTGACAAAATTAGAAACCGCCTGGGGTATGGTAAAGGTTATTATGACCGTTTTCTAAAAGAGACCGTGGGTATAAAAGTGGGACTGCTATTTGACATTCAGGTGTATGATCAAGTATTGCCAACAGACAAGTATGATGTACAGCTGGATCTACTGATAACAGAAAGCAGAATTTTATAATAATCTATTTAGTCTCTGAACTTCAAAGAATTGAAACAGTACTGCTTATTTATCGTATCCACTGATAACTGTTAACCCTGTAACCAAGATATACATGAGTACAAAGCAGATGGAAAGCACCGTAAAGATCTCCGATAGCGAACTCCAGGCTACGCTGCAGGACTTTTTGGAGGAGAATGAGAAAAAGACAAAAAAAAGCATCTGGAATGTATCTACAATTTCAGGACTCGCATTTGTCATTACCTCATTTGCATTTATCGGTCACACCATCGCTACCGATATTATTGGTCTTGGTGCCATTCCGGGCGTAAACAGTATCATGAACTTTCTGCCATACCTTGCCGGTGCCATGCTTGGCCTCAATATTCTCACTATGTTCAAATCATCCGGTAACAAGGAGAAAAAAATTGAACGTGAAGAAAAAATCAGGGTTCAGGAAACCTATGACAAGCTCGATAAATTTCTTTACACCGAAAAAGAGCAGAAAACAAGAAAAAGCCGCCGAACAGGCTCACGCACTGCCACTGCCAGCACGTCACCATTTGCTAATTTAGCCGTGCCATCCAACCAAAAGCTTTTTAAATCCAGAAGTGACAAATACATTTCCGGTGTTTGTGGTGGGCTGGCAAATTATCTTGGAATCAGCTCCACGTTGATTCGGGTCATTTTTCTTGCAGCACTGTTTCTTGGATCAGGTACCCCATTTCTTATTTATATTGCACTCGCAATAGTAATGCCAAAAGAGCCCATCAGTCTCAGCGATGACTTTTAACTGTTACCTGGATCGTTTTGCTAATTACATTTGAAGGAATTGACGGCTGTGGTAAATCCACACAGATTGATCTGCTGAAATCATACCTCGATAAAAAAGGGGTTACATACAACGTATTCAGGGAACCGGGCGGCACCGACCTTTCAGAAAAAATCAGAAATCTTCTTCTTCATGATTCTATCGGTATGGATCCGGTCACAGAGATGCTGCTGTTTTCGTCTGCCAGATCGGAACTGATTTCCGAAAAAGTCATTCCACTTCTTGAAGCGGGGAATGTTGTAATTCTGGATCGATTTTATGATTCCACTACTGCCTACCAGGGGTATGGCAGACAGTCACTCCCCATCGATCAGATCCTCACTTTAAATCGTATTGCTTCGCATGGACTAGTGCCTGGTTTAACCTTTTATCTGAGAATTTCGCCAGACGAAGCATCCAGAAGAACGGACGGATCCGATAAAGACAGAATGGAAAAATCGGGAATTTCTTTTTTTGAGAAAGTAAGTGCCGGATACGATGAGTTGGAAAAGAAGGAGAAGAGATTTGTCACTCTGGATGCGAAATTGACCCCCGATCAAATTCACGCAAAAATCCGTGAAAAGGTTGATCCTCTTCTTAATCTTTAACCTTAGTATTTTTCAAATCAGGCTTCAGCCAATAGAATAAGCCAGGGAGAACGAAAAGGTCAGCTAATAGCGCTGAAAAAATCGTGGTTGATACCAGAATTCCCATCATTGCGGTTGAAGTGAATGCACTGGTTATCAATGTGCTGAAACCCGCAATCAGAATCATGCTGGTGACGATGATAGCACGGCCAGTTCGTATGGTGGTCGCGGTAAGTGCCGGAAATACGGATCCTATTCTT
>JAWVZW010000080.1:0-7974 GCA_033721975.1 Balneolaceae bacterium | reverse complement strand
CTCTTCTGAAAATCTTTCCCGCATCAGGAATCTGGATTTTCGGAAGAGGCTTTTTTTATGCCATCCCCTCTTCCCGAAGTCTCGGGACAGGCCCGAGGGGACTTGAATCCCAAACCATTTTTAAACAAGAAAACCTTAAACCAATCACCCGACTTTATAAAAAGTCTCCCCTCTCTAGCGGTAGAGAGGGGAACTAGAGGTGAGTTCAAAACCCACACGACACCATGAGCACAAACGGACAATCCAAAAACTACAAATTTGAAACCCTGCAGCTGCATGCGGGGCAGGAACCGGATCCTACAACGGGATCACGGGCGGTACCGATCTACCAGACAACCTCCTATCAGTTCGATGATACGGAGCATGCGGCAACACTCTTTGCACTGAAGGATTTCGGGAATATCTACACGCGAATCATGAATCCCACCACGGATGTCTTTGAAAAACGGATCGCTGCACTGGAAGGCGGTGCAGCTGCTGTAGGTACGGCATCGGGACAATCTGCACAGTTTCTGGCCATGATTACCCTTGCCCAGGCGGGCGATAATATTGTTTCCACGCCCAATCTTTACGGCGGCACCTACAACCAATTCAAGGTTACCCTGCCCCGTCTCGGGATCGATGTAAAGTTTGTGGGAGAAGATGACAACCCGAAAGATTTTGAAGCAGCCATTGACGACAACACGCGTGCCATCTATGTGGAAAGTATCGGCAACCCGAAAGGGAATGTGCCCGACTTTGATAAAATTTCCGCTGTCGCTAAAAAACACGGTGTGGCCCTGGTAGTGGATAACACCTTTGGCGCCGGCGGAGCCATTGCGCGTCCTATTGACCACGGTGCCAACGTGGTGGTAGAGTCGGCCACCAAGTGGATTGGAGGCCACGGTACCAGCATCGGCGGGGTAATTGTGGATGCAGGTAATTTTAACTGGGGTAACGGGCGGTATCCTTTGTTTACAGATCCTTCTCCCGCCTATCATGGTCTCAAATTCTGGGATGTATTCGGTGAAGACGGTCCTTTCGGCAATATCGCATTTGCCATCCGTGCACGCGTAGAGGGGCTCCGGGATGTAGGTCCTGCACAATCTCCCTTCAACAGTTTCCTGCTGCTGCAGGGACTTGAAACCCTTTCGCTGAGGGCCGAGCGTCATGCTGAAAATGCACTGAAACTGGCACAATGGCTGGAAAAACAGGATGCCGTCGAGTGGATTAACTATACCGGGCTTCCCTCCCATCCGCATCATGAGAACGGGAAGAAATACCTGCGCGAGGGACGATTCGGAGCGGTGCTCACTTTTGGAGTGAAGGGCGGCTATGAAGCAGCCAGGGAGTTTATTGAAGCGGTGGAGCTGGCCAGCCACCTGGCCAATGTGGGCGATGCCAAGACCCTGGTGATTCACCCAGCATCCACAACGCACCAGCAGCTGACGGCTGAGGAGCAGGCGTCCAGTGGTGTGAAGGAGGATCTGATTCGGGTTAGTGTTGGTATCGAACATATCGACGATATCATCGCCGACTTCGAACAGGCCTTTAAGAAAATTAAAATCGAGGCTTAAAATGAAGAATTATCACCGCGGAGACGCAAAGACGCGGATAAAGGTAGCCACGGAGACACGGAGAAAAATGCATATGGAGGCTAAGACAAAGCTCAGAAGTACCACCAATAGATGAAATATAGTGATTTGCATGTACTAAGACTCTTTTCGTGCCTTTGTGGCTAAAAGCGAGTCCTCTGCGCCTCCGCGGTGAAAATATTATTTGATAGAAGCTATGAATGAAGGTATTACCATTACCACACTTGATAAACCATTCACTACTGAGTCGGGTCACCGGTTTGAGAAGGCGGAGGCTGCGTATAAAACATGGGGCAGGCTGAATGAAAAAGCCGATAATGCCGTAGTGATCTGTCATGCACTCACGGGTCACGCGGCAGCCGATGAGTGGTTTCCCGGACTGATCGGGCCCGGATGTGCAGCCGATCCGGATGAGGATTTCATCATCTGCATCAATGTGCCGGGCAGCTGTTATGGTTCACTAGGGCCATGGTCCATCAACCCCAAAACCGGCAAGCCTTACCGCGGTGACTTCCCTGAGATCACTATCCGGGACATGGTGCAATTCCAGATTCAGCTGCTGGATCAGCTGGGTATTCACGGCATCAAGCGGGTGATCGGCGGATCGCTCGGCGGCATGCAGGCACTGGAGTTCTGCATTATGGATCCGGAACGGGTTCACTCGGCCGTACTGATGGCAATGGGTAAGGCTCATACACCCTGGGCCATCGGGATCAGCCATGCCCAACGCGCTGCTATCACAGGCGATGCCGACTGGAAAGGCGGTTTCTATGAAAAGGATGAAGGCCCCTCAGGAGGCATTGCCGCTGCACGAATGATGGCTATGATCACCTACCGAACGCCGGAGGACTACAACCGCAAATTCGGCCGCAAGCTGCAGAATGAAGACGGACAGTTTCAGGTGGAGTCGTATCTGAACTATCAGGGAGAGAAACTGGCGAAACGATTTGACGCTCTCTCCTACGTGATTTTGACCTTTGCAATGGACACCCACGACGTCTCACGTGGTCGGGGATCGTTTGAGGATGTACTCGGCAACGTCAATATCCCCATTCAGTTAATCGGAGTCGATTCCGATCATCTCTACCCCATAGCCGAGCAGAAAGAGCTCGCATCCCTCCTGCCCAATGGACGCTTCGCCGAGATCCATTCCGACTTCGGCCACGATGCATTCCTGATCGAGTGGGAGCAGATGAATAGGGTGATTCAGGATTTTGATAATCAACTTAACCAAGGGACAAACAAAGTCCCCCTTTGAAGGGTACACTTTTTATCCAATGACTACACCGTAATCTGGCAGAACAAATTAACCCAACCACCACCATGAGCCCATCTGAGGCCTTAGCATTTTCAAGACCACTCTCCATGGCACCCCGGGCCACCAAACAGATCTTTCTGGCGGGGGTGGGTGCCGTTGGTGAGACATTTCTCCGGCAGGTATCCGGGCATTCGGAATGCAGGGTAATCGGACTCTGCAATTCCGGGTATGTGCGCTGGTTGGATACACATGCACCCGGAAATCACGATTCCCACCTGCAGCTTTGGCAGGGTGAGAAGAAGAACTGGGACACTATCCTCCAAAAACTGATCAACATTGAGAGTAGCAGCGTCATTTTTGTAGACACTACCGGGAGTCCAGAGGTTGCAGAGCTGTACGGCACGCTTTTGTCAAAGGGCATCCACGTGGTGACGCCCAGTAAGATTGCCAATACCCGAAGTCAGCAGCAGTTTGAGGAACTACACAAGCTTGCACTTCAAAATGGGACTGAATTCAGATATGAAACCAACGTGGGGGCGGGGCTGCCCGTGATTCGAACAATCCGAAGCCTGATCGAAGCGGGTGATGAGATCCTGGAGATCAGCGGAGTGTTGTCGGGAACTATGACCTATCTTTTCTCGCAGCTGGACAAGGGTGAACCCTTCAGCCAATCGGTCATCAGGGCACGCTCTCTGGGCTATGCAGAGCCCGATCCACGTGATGACCTCTCCGGTGAGGACGTGGCCCGCAAGTTCCTGATTCTGGCACGAATCTGTGGACACCGGCTGGAGCGGGACGAAATTGAGGTCGAATCGCTTATTCCTGACTCTCTACAAGACGTAGACGCCACTTCTTTTCTGGAGCGATTGCATGAGGCGGATAATGAATGGCTGGAGCGAATAGACTCTGCGGTTTCCAGCGATAATGTACTCCGCTACACAGGCAGCCTGAAAAACGGGGTCGTCAAAATTGGCATCCGTGAAGTGCCTAAAACCTCTCCTGCCGGGTTGCTATCCGGCACCAACAACCTGATCGAAATCAAAAGCCGGCGGTACAAGGACCAGCCTCTCATCATTCAGGGTCCCGGTGCCGGAAAAGAGGTCACCGCTGCGGGTGTGCTGGCGGATGTGCTGAGGATTGGGTGAAGCTTTCTTATTTCTTGTTCAGCTTCTTTCGTGATTAATTCCCGGATTTCGGTATTGCACCAAGACCCCTAAAATCCCAACCGCCAGCCATGCCAATAAAAAGATAAATATATATGATTCGTGCGAATCAGAAACCTGTTCTGGACTGATAAAATTGGGTGTACCGGCAATAAAGTAGGTTATTCCTATCAGCATGCTCCACGCACCTGCAAATGCTGTTGACAGGATGATCATAAATTTTTCGAAAGCCACAGCTACAACTCCCATGATGATCATCATGATTATCATAGCCACCGGATCCGGAGAACTTCCTGTTAATGAGTAGAGTACAATGCCCATTAAGCTTCCAAATAATGAGCCTAAAATAAAGACACCCGCAAAGTATAGCGGGACCATCAACGATGCACCTATAAATCCTCCCAACATCCCAAGAATCAATGAAATGTTTTCATTCTGGATGTAATATTGACTGATGGCTATAGTCAGTGCTCCCCCAATAATGAATCCGATCAGTCCCAGCACGAATTTAAACAAACGGTACCCAAAAAAGCACAGAACAGGCCCGATAATTACACTCAAACCCATTAAAAGGAAAAGCTCTTCCTGAGTAAAGTCCATCTCTTTTTTGGTTTATCAGTTTAGAAATTGAAATACCTGCGATCCGCCGTAATCAAAGTTTTTTATGTTGCTGAAGTATCCATTAATCAATTCAGGGTGGATCTACTGAAATGCTCGCTCTATCTTACCCAATAGTCCACAACTAAAACATCATCCAGATGTGGACTCAAGAGTTCCACAAACTCCTGATGTGCAGGATGAGGAAGGTAGATGTCCCGTCCCTCCTCGCTTTGGAACGTTACGATAAAGCAATGGGTAAAACCTTTGTCGAGCCCTTCCGGACTGTTGTTGATGCCCCATTCAAAATCCTGAATCACATCTATTTGTGAGGGTAATGCCGCAAATGCCTCCTCAATCTGGCGGATATCATCCGGGGTCGATGATTCGGTGAAACTGAAGAGAACCACATGACGCAGTTGTGCTGGTTCTAAAGTGTCCTCATAATGTGCAGATTCAGATCCATAGCTGCATCCAATCAGAGTAAGAGTCAGTGCAAAAAATAGCGGTAAGATGAAAAGATGGTTGGATTTCATAAGCTGTTTAAAATCTGGGTTAAAATGGTTTCAGTGTATCCGGATATCGATTTATGATGCAATTTTTAGTGCAGGTACTTTGCCATTCATAGGGTTTTTATACATCTCTATTGAATATGCAAATCAAAACAGAATTCTGACTGATTTATCCAAAAAAAAGAATCATATGTAAGATTAAACCTTCTGCGTAACAATCAATCTTTCATCCCGTATTAAGAAGTGTTACAAGAAAATCTATCAATCAATGATTCATACATGAAGTTATCCTACATACCCCTATCTTTGGCCCTGCTGCTGGGCGCACTTTTTACCCTTCAGGCCTGCAGCAGCAGTAATGCAGAAGAAAACACGGAAGAAGATGAGATTCCGGTCATCCCTGTAGAAGTATCCAACGTTAGCCGGGGCGATATATCCGCCTACTACTCCAATACAGCCACACTCGATGCCGAGCAGGAAGCTACCGTGGTTTCCAAGGTTCGGGGCATTATTGAAACGCTCTATGTGGAAGAAGGTGACCAGGTTCAGGCCGGACAGGTAATCGCAAAGATCGAGGATGAACAGTATCAGATAGAAGTGAACCGGGCCAAAGCAACGCTTGAACGCCTGGAAAGCGAGTATCTGAGAAATCAAAGCCTGTTTGAGCGTGAATTGATTTCAGCCGAAGTATATCAGAACGCAAAATTTGAATATGAATCACAGAAGGCGACCTACGATCTGGCCGTCCTGAATCTTGAACATACTTCCGTACGCTCTCCAATCTCAGGGGTCATATCCATGCGATATGTGAAAGCCGGCAACATGGTAACTACAGATCAGCGGCTGTATCGGGTGACCGACTTTAGCCCGCTTCAGGCAATTCTTCATGTCCCCGAGCATGAATTGTCCAAAATCAAAAAAGACCAGCGGGTGGAACTTCGTGTTGATGCAATCCCGGGAGAGACGTTTGTGGGTCATGTAGAACGGACTAGCCCTGTTGTGGATTCTGAAACCGGTACTTTTAAAGTGACCATCTATGTGGATGAAACACGTGGGCAGCTGCGTCCCGGTATGTTTGCCAGGGTCAAGATTGTGTATGACACCCGCCAAAACACACGAATGATCCCTAAATCAGCCGTACTCACTGAAGATCTCTCCAATAGCGTGTTTGTAGTCAGGGATTCAGTGGCATTTAAAAAATCGATCCGGACCGGGTATACCAACGGAACGAATATAGAGGTGATCGAGGGACTGGATGATGGCGAGATTGTGGTAACGATCGGCCAGACAAGCCTGCAGGACAGCTCCAGAGTCAGCGTTATCGAACGCATTTAAAAAGCGGGTACCCTACTTATGAAAATCATTGATATATCGATCCGCCGGAAAGTAACCATTGCCATGTTCACCGTGGGTGTCATCCTCTTCGGGATGGTCTCCCTCTCCCGCCTCAATGTGAATCTGCTCCCTGAACTCAGCTATCCCACGCTGACCGTTCGGACTGATTTTGAAGGTGCTGCACCCGTTGAAGTCGAAAACCTGATTACCAAACCCATTGAGGAAGCGGTCGGTGTTGTAAAAGGCGTGCAGCAGGTTCGATCCATTTCCCGGGCGGGCCAGTCGGATGTGGTCCTTGAGTTCGCATGGGGAACGGATATGAGTTTTGCCAACCTCGATGTGATGGCCAAGCTAGATGCCGTACAGCTTCCGCTGGATGCGGAAAAACCGGTCACACTCCGGTTTGATCCCACTCTCGAACCCATACTTCGGTATGCCCTTTATTACGACGACGCCTTTCCGGAAAATAATAATCCGCAATCCTCTTTTGATGTTACCACCGTTCAGGATATCGATATTTCGAGCCCGGATGCCATTTCACGACTCAAGGGTCTCAGGGTATTGGGAGATGAAGAGCTTAAGAAAAATCTGGAGTCATCACAGGGAGTTGCATCTGTAAAAATAAGCGGAGGACTCGAGGAAGAGATCCAGGTAAATATCGATCAGCAAAGACTCTCATATCTGAATATTCCGATCGAGACCGTCACTCAGATTTTATCCGCCGAGAACGTAAACCTATCGGGAGGTCGGCTGGAAGAAGGTGCACAGCAGTACCTGGTACGTACGCTGAATGAATTTCAAACCGTGGATCAGATTCGGAACGTCGTTGTGGCTAGTGATTCCAGTACCGTTATCTATCTGAAAGATGTAGCGGATGTGGTTCAGTCCTACAAGGAAAGAGAAGCAATCACCCGCCTGAACGGAGCAGAAGCTGTGGAAATCGCCATTTATAAAGAGGGTGATGCCAATACCGTTGCCGTTGCGAATGCGGTAAATGAACGAATGGATGCGATCCGATCCATTTTGCCAGCCGGCATCAAGCTCGAAAAAGTATACGATCAGTCCGTATTTATCTCATCTGCGGTAAATGAGGTGAAGAATGCGGGTATCATCGGCGGCATTCTGGCTGTGCTGGTTCTCTATTTTTTCCTCCGAAATTTCTGGACCACCGTTATTATTTCAGTATCCATTCCGGTATCCATTATCGCCACGTTTAATCTGATGTATGGGTACGACATCTCACTCAATATCATGTCGCTTGGCGGTATCGCACTGGGAATCGGGATGCTGGTGGATAACTCCATTGTGGTCCTGGAAAATATTGCGCGGCACCGTGAGCAGGGCAAAGGCATTGTAGAAGCCGCCCGTGAGGGCGCCGGAGAAGTGGGCATGGCCGTGGTTGCCTCCACCCTCACCACGATCGCGGTCTTTTTCCCGCTCGTTTTTGTACAGGGAATTGCAGGTCAGCTGTTTCGGGATCAGGCATTGACGGTTACATTCTCACTTCTGGCATCATTGGTCGTAGCCATTACCCT
>JAWVZW010000079.1:0-8006 GCA_033721975.1 Balneolaceae bacterium | reverse complement strand
TCAGCCTGATCAACCGGAATATCGCTCACTCCCTCCATGAAGAGAATCACCCAATGGCAAGTGAACTGGATGATATCACCAGTCTGCTGAAAGAGGCGGATGAATTTGCCAGAAACTTATCTCGGGGTTTGATTCCTGTTGAATTGGATGACAATGGCCTGAATGCCGCACTTGAACGTCTCGTTCAAAATGCAGAGCGTTTACTTAATATTTCCTGCACACTTACATTAGGCAGTAATATTCAATTTCATGACAATACCAGCCTTACGCATCTGTACAGAATCGCCCAGGAGGCAACAAGCAACGCTGTAAAGCATGGAAACGCAAGCGAGGTGCATATCACACTCCGAGCCGATGAGGAGAAGCTTACACTTCGAATTGATGACAACGGAACGGGGTTTGCGCCAAACTGGGACGAGAAGAAAGGTTTGGGAGTTCGAATCATGATGTTCCGCGCACGATTGATTGGTGCTAATGTGGATATCAGTGACAGCGAACTCGGCGGTGCATCCGTACTGGTTACTCTTTTAAGCGTAGGTTCAACATACTTTATTAAGGATTCATGACCATGAGCACAAATAAACAAATTTATATAGTAGATGATCATCCCCTGATGCGAAAAGGACTTGCCATGACCCTTGAGAAAGAGGTCGGTTTTGAAGTATGCGGTCAGGCCGAATCGGCTGAAACGGCTCTTACCGAGATTCTGAAACTGAAACCGGATGCGGCCGTCATCGATATCAGCCTGCCCGGGATGAATGGCATTGAGCTGGTTAAGAATTTGCTGCACCAGTTACCCGATTTGAAAATATTGGTTGTTTCACGGCACGATGAGGAGCTGTATGCTGAGCGTGCACTTCGTGCAGGTGCAAAAGGATATCTCATGAAACTTGAGGCCGTTGAAGTTTTGGTAAGCGCCGTCCGGCAAATCCTGAATGGCGGCATTTATCTGAGCGAGAAAATCGGCAATAAGCTTCTGATGAAACTGGCTACCGGCAATACATCCAAGAGCGACAATCCTCTTGACCTGCTCAGTGACCGGGAGCTGGAAGTGTTTGAAATGACCGGGAAAGGACTTTCAACCAAACAGATCGGTGACAAACTCCATATTTCCGTTAAAACGGTTGAAAGCCACAGGGCCAATATCAAGGAAAAACTCCACATCGACTCGGCAAACGAACTGATGAGGCATGCTGTAAAATGGGTTGAAGAGACGTCCAGATAGACATTATAATGCGAATCTGAATCCTTCTTGTCTGAAAAGCCTCGGAATTGATTTACTGAGTCCCCAAATAAGTAAATCAGGACACTTTTTTGACCCAAAATAGAGTTCTCCAAGTCATTTTTTATAAACCTATGTAATTCGGTGGATCAGCTTACTTGAACTGCGGTCCATATTCAACTTCGGATATTTCCCTTCCAACATTGAAAAAGAAGCAATTTAACATCTCTCAAATTATTGCTTTTGTTAGTCTTACGTGTTTATAACCAAAAAGCTTCCTTCATTTTATTTCCACCGATCTGCTTCCCTTTTAGGGGAAATCCCTACCTGTATCGGGAAACTCCCCATTCGCTGATCAGAATTCTACCGCTAACCGGGGGAGCTGCTTCTTTTGATATTGCTACCGTCAGCTGAGGACAACCCGGCAGACAGCTATTATCAAACAAATCAAATGAAAAAAATTACTACAACAATATTTCCATTAACTACAAATAACAGAAAAATGAAAACAACATTACTCTCATTATCCGTGTTGCTTATGGCTCTCTTTATGGTAGAGACCACTAATGCACAGCAAACAAGGGATCTACAGTATTTCAGAGCACCGGACAAAACCGGATTGAACGTTTTTGAATCTCCATTTACAACCAATGTGGAATTCGATGGCCTATACGTCCGACTTGGCGGAGCCAATACACTCCAGTTCCAAGGCATCTCTCACGATAATGATGCCGGAGACCTCCCTGAACTCGAAAACAACTTCAACCTGGCGACATCTAATCTGGACTTTGATGTTGCACTTGCAAATGGTTTGAGAATGCACCTCCGAACCTACCTCTCTTCTCAGCATCACCCGGAAGCGTGGGTAAAAGGCGGTTACATTCAAATTGACCGGCTGGACTTCATATCTGAAGACTTTGCAGCAGATTTGATGGACAATCTTCGATTTAAAGTGGGTCACATGGAGCTTAACTATGGTGATACCCATTTCAGACGAACAGACAACGGTGCTGCAATCTATAATCCTTTTGTTGGAAACTATATTATGGATTCTTTCACCACCGAAGTAGCCGGTGAGGTTTACTACTATACCGGACCCTTCTTTGGAATGTTTGGTCTCAGCAATGGAAAATTGAACCAAAGTACAGAAGCTGGAGCGTTCAAAACTCATGCTACCGTATACGGTAAACTGGGTTATGACAAGCAGATCAATGATGCACTGCGATTCAGACTGACAGGTTCGATCCTGAATGTCTCCCAGTCAAACTCAATCTACCTGTACTCCGGTGACCGTGCGGGAACACGATATTACAACGTAATTACCCCTGGAAACTTCCGTGCAGGCCGATATGCACCGAGCTTTACTCCCGGCCGTGGCAGTGATCCTGGTGTAGGTCAAATGACATCCATCATGATTAACCCTTTCCTCAAATTCAACGGACTGGAACTTTTTGGAGTCATTGAAACTGTAAGTGGAAAACAAACTGATTCAGTTGATCCCGCTTTCACCGAGCCAGATTCACGCAACTTTACACAGCTTGGTGTTGAAGTTCTCTACAGATTCGGAGCCAACGAGGATATTTATCTCGGAGCACGATACAACTCTGTAGATGGTGAACAGTCAAACGGTGACATTGAGATTACACGATTCAATATCGGTGGCGGCTGGTTCCTCACTAATAATGTTCTTGCCAAATTTGAATATGTAACTCAGTCTTATGACGGAGACGGATTCAATGGCGGGCCATTTGCAGGTGCAGAATTCAACGGAATTAACCTGGAAGCCGTAATCAGCTTCTAACCAAATAAACATTGTAACATACGCTTGAAAAAGGATTGCAGGGAATTAAAAAGCCCTGCAGTCCATTTTTTAAAATCCTAATCTTCAGATCCATGTATTTAAAAAGAATTTTTTCCACCATCGTTACCTTACTGCTCATTGCAGTATCCGTGAATGCACAAGATATGACCCTGACTTTACAGGGCACTCCGCAAATGAAGATAGACGGAGACTCCAATCTTCGCAGCTGGGGCGCTGACGTTACTGAAATGGACGCTACCCTTGTTCTTCAAAATGTTGAAGAGATGACGCTTGAGTCAATCACTCCCGAATCATTCAAGAGCCTTCAAATTACCATACCTGTAGAGAGCATTGAATCAGATTCCCGTGGCCTTACCAAGAACATCCATAAATATCTGAAAGAGAAAGACTACCCTCAGATTTCATTTACGCTTAACAGTATCACAGATATCGTACGAGAAAACGGTACGGCACTCATTACTGCTGAGGGTGTTATCAACGCAGCCGGCAAAGACAACCCAGTAACTATGACTGTCACTGCGACAATGAATCCTGATGGATCTATCAATTTCAGCGGTGAGCAGGAATTGCTGATGACAAGTTTTGACATTGATCCTCCTACAGCGATTCTTGGTACTGTAAGAGCTGACGACGAATTCTCGGTTATATATGATGTTAATTTCAATGGTGGCAATGCATTGTAGGTATTGACCTGCATAAACAACGCATGAACCATAAGATCAGAATCCATGACGACCCGGTTTGCTACACAACTTCTGCTTACGGCACTTCTCACTTTCCTGAGTGCCGTAACCGGGCCGGTCATCGCACAGATCGAATATGTTCCACAGGACAGCAGCCGGCTGTGGATTGCCGGACGATCGAATGTGAATCAGTTTGAATGTGAATCCCGTGAACATCGCGGCGAAGTTGTCATCTTTCAGACAACCACGCTGACCGGAGATACGGTATCCGTGGATGAGGATTCTACAAAAATTATGCTTGAGATTGATGTTGAGGGCATAGAGTGCGGACGCAGCCGAATGAACCGTGACCTGCGCAATGCACTGAAGGCAGACGATTATCCGAACATCAGGTTCGTTTTTAATGAAATCGTCAGAGTGAGTCCTAATGGAAACCCAAACTCTGTTGAGCTGGAGGTAACCGGATTGCTTACGGTAGCCGGAGTAACCCGAGAGGTAAATGTGCATCTAACAGGGTATACACTTGAAAATGAAACCGTACGTGCTTTGGGAAGCAAGGAAATCAGAATGACTGATTTTGGCGTTGAGCCACCCACGGCAATGCTCGGTCTTGTTAAAGCTGAAAATGAGTTAACCGTGCATTTTGATCTGATTGCAAAAAGAAAATCAGACTGAACCCGGATAGAAATGAAAAGACTCAAGAAATGGATAGATGAGGTTCGTGCGGAAAAAAATGAGTACGCTGCCGGATATTGGATGTGCCGATACTCCGGAGATACAGTTGAGTTTCTCATCCATCCGCATGTGGTTTTTCAAACCGATCGTTACAAACATACGGTAATCCGGATAGGAATGCTCCTGAAGCGATTGTCTGAAAAAATGGATGAGACAGGATATGTTTTCCATATTCAGACCTTCCCCTCTCTTGATGATCTTAAAACCGTTGCCACGATACGTCTCAACGTCAATATCTCTCAGGGCAAATCTAAAAACCAATCGTCTGAGACCGACTCGGGTACTAAAACCAAACAAGTATTAACGTCTGACCAAAAACTCCAACAGAGAGCCAAAAAACATAATCTTCAACTGATTGAAATCATAGACGAAGATAATCTTCAGCAGCTGGAGGAAATATCAGACAAATTAAAAGCCTGGTACGTGATTGGGGGATATCATGATAATCCTTTTGCCTGGCTTCATGCCGGTTTCCTTGCAGAAGAACTTTGCAGAATGGCGTGCAGACCTGAAAACGGAGACATGCCGGCAATTATCAGCGGACCTGAACTATCAAATATCAAGAATAAACTGAAGGTATCGGATCCACCGCCTTTCACACATGCATTGATTGCGCTCCGGTCAGAACCTATGAAGAGCAGCCAGGTCTAAGAGTCTTTCAGGCTGATATAAACTGAAAGACATCAATCTTCTTTCCTATCGACCCCTGCCTAGTGCTTCCCACTCCTGTCAGTGTCTAAGATTTGTGCTCTATTGCTGACTGAATGTCCATGTCGCCCAGCAGGGTTTTATGAACCGGGCATTTTTTGGAAATATCCAGCAGTCTCTCAATCTGTTCCTTGTTCAGATCGCCCTTTACAATTATCTCTTTTTCGATTTTATCAATCTTAGCCTTGGGATCCTTACAGTCTGAGCAATCTTCTGCATGATCCTTAAGATGCCTGAGTTCAACATAGATATCCTCAACCGGCCACCCCTTACGGTCTGCATACATTTTCAATGTGATTACCGTACATGACCCGAGAGACATCAGAAGGTAATCATACGGATCGGGTCCCTTATCCATTCCGCCTTTTGATTCCGGTTCATCTGAAATCAGCTCATGATTACCGGCAGTTAATGTTGTTTTGTAATTCTCATTACCTATGTGAACGTGTACGATCTTTTTTTCAGAGCTATTTGCCATTTGATTCACCTTTGTGCGGTAAATGGAATGTTATTGTTTATGTATCAGAAAGTATAAAAATGTTTGAAGCCTTCCTTCATGCACTTGCAGGCATAAGCCGAAATCTCAGAGTCCTGCTGTGAATCTCCTCATCTTGCTAAAAAAGTTATGCTTTACAATGTGTTAACGGTAACGGCATACTCAGATAACAGTGGAGACCTATTATTTCTAATAAATATCATCTGCATATGAAAAAACGACCCTTGGATATCGTCGTGATATCTGATGTGCATCTTGGCACGATCGGATGTCATGCACTCGAACTATTGCAGTATCTGAACAGCATCGATCCGAAAATGGTCATCCTAAACGGTGACTTTATTGATATCTGGAATTTTAAAAAATATTACTGGCCGGAATCGCACATGATGATTCTCAGAACACTCCTAACGATGATGGCAAACGGTACCGATATCTATTACCTGACTGGAAATCATGACGAAGTACTCCGAAAAGTATCCAATCTTCAGCTAGGGCCCTTTTTTGTGAGAGATAAACTCATTCTGGAACTAAAAGGCGAGAGGGTTTGGATCTTTCACGGGGATATCTTTGACATCACTATGAAACACAGTAAATGGATAGCCAAAGCCGGAAGTCACGGTTATGACCTTCTTATACTGCTGAACCGCCTTATCAATATTGTATCGGAGAAAATTGGCAGGGGTAAACTTTCTCTATCGAAAAAAAATTAAAGACAGCGTCAAGAAAGCCGTGAGGTTTATTGACGATTTTGAGACTACCGCCATGGAACTGGCTATCGACGAGGGGTACGATTATGTGATATGTGGCCATATTCATCAGCCTAAAATCCGTGGTTTTGAGAACGATTACGGGGCAGTCATTTATATGAATTCGGGAGACTGGATAGAGAACCTTACAGCTCTTGAATATGATGGTGAAGAATGGAATCTCTATAAATTCAGTGAAGAGGAATTTATCTCTAATCAGCGTATTGAAAAATGGCTGGAAAAGAAACGTAACGGCAGGAATAAGGAAATTCTTATAGGATGAAAATACTTTATGGCATACAGGGCACCGGACACGGACACATCAGCCGGGCCCGTGAAATCATACCCATTCTTTCGGAACAGGCAGATCTGGATATTCTGATCAGCGGAACAAACTGCAAAATGACGCTGGATGGGAAAGAGGCCACCCGAAAGCAAGGGATCAGCCTGGCCTATGATTCAAAGGGAGGTGTCTCTTTTTTGAAAACAGCGCTGGGTATTCAGCCAGTCAGGCTTCTGAGGGATATTCGTTCTGTGAGTCCATCCAATTATGATCTTGTGATATCTGATTATGAACCTATCAGTGCTTGGGCCTCCCGAACAAGCGGTGTAGCTTCGGTTGCACTCAGCCATCAGGCTTCTTTTCTATCTGAAAAGAGTCCAAGACCCGGGAAAATTTCCTTGTTTGCGGAGCAGATTTTGAAAAATTTTGCCCCATGCGATACACCTATCGGGTTTCATTTCAGGCGCTACGACTCTTTTATCCTCCCACCGGTTATCCGGCAGGATGTCCTGAACTTGCAACCGCAAGATGGAGATCATGTAATTGTGTATTTGCCTGCATTTGAACCGAAAGAGCTCATTAAGGTGTTAAAAAAATTCGATTCCACTGAATGGCACCTGTTCTCACCCTTTTGTGATTTTGCATATCGGCACGGTAATGTTCGTGTTTTCCCCGTGGGAAATAAACCCTTTTTGGAAAGCATGAAAAATAGCCGGGGAGTTTTAACAAGCGCCGGTTTTGAGACGTGTGCCGAAACAATGTACCTGAATAAAAAACTTTTTGTCATACCCATACAGAATCAATACGAACAGCTATGCAACGCAGCAGCTCTCCAAGAGTTGGGTGTTACAGTGGCACAAATAACAGAGAAGGACTTTCTTTCCAAGCTGCAAAACTGGCTCAAGTCGGAACAGATTGTGTCATTACCTGAGATAGCAGATATACCGGCCCTCCGAAATACACTTTTTGATCTTGCCGGAATTCATCACCCTGATGAGGCTGAATCAAAAACGCAGATTTATTCGGAACCCGTAACCTATTGAGTTTCGTAAATGTCGTGTTCCTTAATATCGTGGAAACCTGATCAGGAATGCATCACCATAATCAGCCTGCATCAACCCAAGAAGTGTTCTCGCCTGTGATGCACTGCCAAAGGGTCCGATAAGTACCCGCCTGTTTTGATCCAGCTCCTGTATGAATACACTTCGGCCGGGATTCACGATCACACCGTCAAGGGTAGCAACCACTTTGTGCCACTCTTCTACAGCCAGTCTGTCGTTGGGGTAAGAACCGATTTGAATATAGGTT